>RFPG01000306.1 GCA_009926245.1 Sphingobacteriia bacterium
AGTTTGGTCATGACATAGGCGGTCTCTTCGCTGATGACATCCTTGGTCTCGGGAAAATTCTCCATGAGGACATTCCCTTGCCGGTCTGTAATCCGGGTGATCATCATGGGTTTGGTCCAAACACCTTGGTTGGGGTAGGTCGCGTAGGCTCCGACCATCTCGTAAACACTCATATCAAAACTCCCGAGGCAAAGGCTGGGGTAGGGTTCCATGGGCGATGTGATCCCCATTTTGCGACTTAGCTCCAGGACCGGTTCGGGGCCCACTTGTTTCATCAGATAGGCCACGATGTTGTTCACCGAAAGGGCCAAACCCCTAAACATGCTCATGGAACCGCCGATTTTGCCATCGTAGTTTTTGGGCGTCCAATTTTCAAAGGCTTCGAAGGTGACGGGCAGGTTGGGAATGGGGAGGCAGGGATCAAAACCGTTGTCCACCGCTACGGTATAGACCAAGGGCTTGAAGGCGGAGCCCACTTGACGTTTGGCCTGGGTATTGACATGGTCGTATTGACTAAAATCCATATCAATACCTCCAACCCAGGCCTTGATATGTCCGTTGTGAGGATCCATGGCCATAAATCCGGTATGCAGGAACTTTTTGGCATAACGAATAGAATCCATCGGGGTCATCAACGTATCCACAAAACCTTTCCAAGTAAAGAGCCTGATATCGGTGGGTTCGTTAAAGTGCCGACGGATGGCCGATTCGGACCAATCCTGGTCCTTGAGCCGCCGGTAACGCTTGGATCTCCGCATCCCTTGGTCCAGAATTTCGGTGAATTCACCCCAAGGGTCTTGGCCTTTCCAATGTTCATCAAACAGCGCCTGCAAGGATTTCATCTGGGTACGCACCGCTTCCTCGGCATAGGTCTGCATTCTCGAGTCCAGGGTGGTGTAGATTTTGAGCCCATCTCGGTAGAGGTTGTAGGGTTCGCCTTCGGGGTTCACCTGGGTTTGGATCCACTCGCTGAGTTCTTGGCGCAGGTATTCTCGAAAATAGGTGGCGGTTCCCGCTGCATGGGATTGGGGCCGGAGACGCAAGGACAACGGCATGGCGCTGTAACGGTCACCAACTTCTGGGTCCAAAAACCGGTATTTGACCATTTGTCCGATGACGGTATTTCGACGGTTGATGCAGCGGTCCGGGTGGCGAACCGGCGAATAAAAGCTGATGCCTTTGAGAAGTCCGACCAACAAGGAGGCTTCGTGGACATCCAGGGCATGAACATCTTTGTCAAAATAGGTCCGGGATGCCGCGCTGATGCCAAAGGCATTGTACCCAAATTCGACCGTATTCAAATACATGGCCAGAATTTCTTGTTTGGTGTATCGTTTTTCAAGTTGGACGGCGATGATCCATTCCTTGACTTTTTGGAGAATGCGGGCTGGTTTGGAGCGGGCCCGCTGACCGTTAAAAAGGTTGAGGGCCAGTTGTTGGGTGATGGTGGAAGCACCTCCTTCCCGACCCATGAATACCACGGCGCGCACCAAGGCCCGCAGGTCAATCCCCGAATGTTTGTAGAATCGAACGTCCTCGGTAGCCAACAAGGCATGAATAACATGCGGGGAGATTTCATGAAACTTGGTATAGGATCGGTTTTGCAGGTAGAATTTGCCGATGACCTGGCCATCGGATGAAATAATCTCGGTCGCCAAGTTGCTCTTTGGGTTTTCGAGATCCTCAAAAGAAGGCATTTCGCCCAGACCGCCCGCGGCCGTTAGGAACAAGACTCCCAAACCAAGGGCCAGCAAGGCGAGGTAGATGCCCCATACCCGGCGGGTCCAGGTGGGGGCTGGGTTTGGTTTTTTTTCGAGGGGCGTTGGCGAAGGCATAGGTTCAGGGTTGGTGTTCCCGTTGGAACAATATCAAGTAATCGTTGAGCGATAAGTTTTTGTATAATTTGTTAAAGTCATCGCGCGCGACATAGAACCAATCAAAGGAACCCGCTGGGAGGTCTCTAAATAGTTCAGCATCGGCTTGGGCATTTTGCCAAAATTGCAGGGCCGT
>RFPG01000307.1 GCA_009926245.1 Sphingobacteriia bacterium
CCTTCTTATCAAGAAGAACTAGCCATTGTGAAGTCGAGCACCACTGACCAAGTAGTTGAGTTGCAAACGGTACTTAATGCACGACAAATCATCGATTATCAAGCATTGATTCGCCGCATTCCTGTAGCTGAAAACGTACTAGAATACGCGGTAACCTTAGTGGCTAAAACACGACTCAAAGATCCCTTAGCTCCGCAACTCACCAAGGATTTCATTACTTGGGGGGCTGGCCCGCGCGCTTCACAGAACTTAATCATTGCAGCAAAGTGCCATGCAGCACTTCATGGCAAATATTCTCCGGATATCGAAGATGTCAAAGCAGTTGCAAAAGCGATTTTGCGTCACCGCTTAGTACGCAACTACCGCGCCGAGGCAGAAGGTTATAGCATGGATGCCATAATTGAGGCTTTATTATAGTATTTACAAAATTAATAGCGCCGATTAGGTGCAAACAATTATTTTTGAGTCGTGAAGGCGTTCAGTATTGTTTTGTTGGTTTGCTTTACAATGGTTCTCACCCCGAAGTCATGGTGGCATCATTGTGCACATTCTGAGCATCAAAAATCCCAGCAAGTACCCTCTGACACCCTAGACGACGATTGCCCTGTTTGTGACCTCACACTAAGTGCTTTTACCCGCCCCGTTGGGTCCCAAAAAACCCATCACACCGCCCGCTTTCAATTCAAAATTCAGTCCGTCAACGGCCCGAAAGCTCCCGTAGTCCTTGACCAAATCAACGGCCTGGACCACGGTGGAATCAGGAGGGATGGGGGCGCGGGGGCTCAACTGTTGTCCTCCTCCAAAACCTGGAACTGCTCGCCAGAGCCTCCGGGGTCAAGGACTATCGGAAGCGTTCTTTGGAATTGATGGATTTTGTGGGACTGAGCGGTCGGGAGAATGACAAGGTCTCTTCTTTTTCGCACGGGATGCGGCAACGCTTGGGCTTGGCCCAATGCCTCTTGCACGATCCGGATTTGGTGGTCCTTGACGAGCCCGGTACCGGTTTGGACCCTCAGGGCCTGGTGGATATGCGGGAAATGATTCAGAATCTTCACCGGGAACAAGGCAAGACGATCTTGCTATCCTCCCATCATTTGTCCGAAGTCGAGGCGGTGGCCACCGATTTGGTGGTGGTGGATCGAGGACGTTGTGTGGTTCAGGGTTCGGCCAAAGCGTTGTTATCCCAAAGCGAGCGACAAATTCGCATCACGGTTGGACGGGCTGACGAGGCTTTGGCTTTGTTGAATGCCGGTCCCTGGGCAGGTCGCGGTCGATTAAACGATCGCGGTGAATTGACAGGGGCCTTGGGGCGTGAAGAGGTGCCTTCGGCGGTTCAATTCCTGACCCAAAACGGTTTTGAGGTGTATGCGATTGAATCCCGTCAAAAACTTGAAGACTATTATATGAATCTGTTGAACCATCACCCAACCGAAAGCTGATGTGGTGGACCGCTCTGCGCAATGAAAGCGTCAAAATCTTGGCCAAGCCCCGATCCTATCTGGGTTTTTTGGCGATTACCCTGCTGGTAGGGGTCATTCTTTTGGCCCTGGCCCTGGATGGACAGTCGTATATCGAATTTGTTACGTCCTCCTTGCAACAAAGCCTCACGGTGGAGGGTAGCATGTTGAACGGATATTTGGTGGGCTTTATCATTTTGCAAATGCTGGTGGTTCACCTTCCCTTGTTGGTGGCTTTGGTAACCGGTGATTTGGTATCGGGTGAGGCGGCCATGGGGACGCTGCGTAATTTGTTAACCAGGCCCTTATCGCGGAGGGGGCTGCTGCTCAGCAAGTACGGAGCCGCGGCCGTTTATACCTTGGTTTTGTTGTTATGGCTTGGCATCATGGCGGTCATGGTTTCGCCTTGGATTTTTGGGGTGGGGGACTTGGCGGTGCTGAGCAACGAAGGATTGCAAATTCTACCTGCCGAAGAGGTGCTCCCCCGATTTTTTCAAGCCTTTGGGGTGGCCTTCGCTGCTTTGTACACCGTGGCTTGCTTGTCGGTGACCC
>RFPG01000308.1 GCA_009926245.1 Sphingobacteriia bacterium
GCTGACACGGTCATCCGCGGAACCCTAAGGCACCGTGATTTTTGTTTGGCCTGGTTCCCTTTGGCCTATTTGGGGCTTAACGTGGATACCAACTTTCCCAAAGAGCCCCTAAAATGGCCAACAGCCACCGAATTGACCAAAATCCTGGGCGAGGAATTGCATTATTCCCAAGAGGAAACCCAAAAAGTTATCGAATTATGGGGTTTTCTGGGGTTTTGGGACCCAGCCGCCATCGACGCGTATGCCACCAATCCCGCCCAAAACCTTGAGCAACGGATGGTGGAGCGTATGTCCTTGGGGGCCATGGACCGGGATATGGTTGTGATGTGCCATCGCATCCGCTCCAAGGACCACGATGGTCGGGTGGTTGATCACCGAAGCGAACTAGTCCTTGAAGGAGAAGGAGGCGAAAATTCTGCGATGGCCCAAACCGTTGGTTGGCCGTTAGCGATGGCTGTGGAATGCTTTCTCAAAGGTCAGGTTCAAGATATCGGTCTCCATCGGCCATTGTCCCGGCATTGGTACCAACCCATCTTGAAGGGTTTGGATGCATTGGGGATCAGGTGCCGGGAAACGCAATTCTTGCCCTAGGACCGCTTGAACTTGGCCTTATCGGCCCCAAGGTCCCCCAAAAACCCTATTTTTGCGGGCGCATTACCCTATGATTCAGCTTTTTCAGACCAACGACACGGGCCTTCGTGCCATACAGCAGGTAGAAAACGGTTGCTGGATCAATATTGTTGACCCCAACGACCAAGACAAAGCATGGCTTGAGGAGCATTGCCCCTTGGCCGTGGAGTATTTAACCGACTCCTTGGACCAAGACGAATTATCGAGGGTCGAAAAAGAAAACGATTATCTGCTGGTGGTCCTTCGTATTCCTCATTTCAGGGGCATGGAATTTGATATTCCGTTTATTACCCTTCCCCTTTTGATCATGCAGACGGAACAGTACACCATCACACTCTGCAAGGACGAAAACGCCATTTTGCAAGAATTCGTCCGTGAAAGGGTCCGTGGCTTTCGAACCAACAAAAAGGACACCTTTTTGCTTCAAATTCTACTAAAAACAGCCACCAAGTTCCTAACCCACCTTCGAAACATCAACAAGGTTGTCGAAAAATTGGAGGATGAACTTGAGAATTCCCTCAAAAACAAAGAAATTGTCGGTCTCCTTCAATACGAAAAGACCCTTATTTACTATACAACAGCCTTGCAGACCAACGGTACTATGATGGAACGACTGCGCAGGCTCCGGCATTTTACCTACGAAGAGGACGTGGATTTACTCGAAGATGTCCAAATCGAAAATCAACAGGCCCTGCAAATGACCACCGTATCCATACGAATCATGGGACAAATGATGGAGGCCTTTAGTTCCGTTATTAACAACAACATGAACAATGTCATGAAGACCCTCACCTTTGTGACCATCTGCCTTGCTATTCCGACCCTCTTTGCCAGCTTGTACGGCATGAATATTCCTTTGCCCTACGCACAGACCGAAACAGCGTTTTGGGGGCTACTAGGCCTTAGCGGAGCGATGATATCCGTTGTTTTCCTGCTGTTTAGGCGGATGCGCTGGTTCTAGGACCACCAAGGGGATCCTGTAGGAAACGAGCCTGCAGTCCAGGCATTGGAGGAACGTGGGCCGCTAGCCTTCCAAAATCTCCAGTTTTTAAGTTTTTATTAAATCTATACGAGTTATGCACATGTCCTTGGAATTTGACTTCAAGTCCGAATACCTATTCGTATATTTAAAACAAAATATACCCGCGAAGAATGCAATATAACCTACCTGCAACCATGAAAATGTCCACTTCCGTCATCAAATCGCTGTTTTTGACTTTTGCAATCGCCATCCTGGGCTTGGCCCCCGGACTGCGTGCCCAAAATATCACCGCCACCATTGGCAGCGTCAATTCCTCGACCTGCGCAGTCGGTGATACCCTGGTGATCCCCGTAACCGCTGTCATGGGAA
>RFPG01000309.1 GCA_009926245.1 Sphingobacteriia bacterium
ATCGGTCTTCCTGCCACCTCCCATCGATGACCTACTTGCATCCCCATTTGACCTGTTAAAGAGCTGGACCCACCGTAAGGAGGACTTGACAGATGCTGAAGAATCGCAGACGGGAAATCCGGGAAAATCCCGGTATAGTGCTCCCGCTGAACCCCTTGCCATGCTGTATAGGCTACGAGGTTGGAACGGCCTTGATTCCAAGTCCTTCGATAGTCAAGATGACCAAGCCTTGCCTTGGTTTTACGCTCCTCGGCCTGAGGGGCCAGGTAGACCGGCCCATCCACCATGGATCCACCGTAGCGGTATTCCCGCAGCGTTTGCAACGATAAATTCCACCGTCCACCGCCCTTGGGTCGCCAATAGGCGTTAAGGCCTAGGTTATCAGCGTTGGTTTTGGGAAGTTCGCTCAAACCATCGCCGTTGGCATCCCACCATTGGCGACTGCGGTGATTGTAAAGAACCTGAACCGCTCCGCGTCCTCCTGCGAATACCCGACTCATTTCCCCGTCCACCAAGCCATCGGAAGCGCGCCCTCCCACAAGACGATAGGTGCTACCCAGGGAATAGCCGTTTTGGTCCGGTGAACGGGTGATGATGTTCACGGTGCCCCCAACGGCATTGGAACCGTACATCGTGGACCCTCCACCGCGAACAACTTCGATTCGCTCGACCATGGAGGCGGGCCACATATCCAGCCCGTAAAGACCCAACAACGAACTGACCACCGGTCGACCGTTCCACAAGATTTGAGAATACCCTCCAGGCAAACCATTCATGCGTACCTGGGTATAATTGCAGGTCTGGCAATTGGTCTAGGTGCGAAGTCCGGGGATCAACCGCAAGCCTTCCAGCGCATTGTTGGCTTGAACCCTTTGAAGCGACCTATGATTGACCACATGGACCGCAACCGGTGATTCACGACGACGCTGGAATTCCCTGGATCCGGTGATAACGACCTCGTCCAGTTGCTTTAACAACAACGTGTCCGGGTCGGTTGACACGGGATGAACCGCATGAACCGGGGTTTGTAGGCTATCCATGGGAGCAGCCTGCAACAAGGAAAACAGAGCAGCCGTCCAGATCATGGATCCCTACCTCAAATCGTAGCGATCCGCGTTCATGACTTTGACCCAAGCCTTGATAAAGTCACGAACAAATTGTTCTTTGTTATCGTCTTGGGCATAGAATTCCGCGTAGGCTCTCAGGATTGAGTTGGAGCCAAAGACCAAATCAACCCGTGTTGCCGTCCAACGGGTTTCCCCGTTGCTGCGGTCCACCATGTTGTAGGAATTGCGTCCCGTCGGTTCCCAGCGGTAACGCATGTCGGTTAAGTTGACAAAGAAATCGTTGCTGAGAACGCCAACGCGATCGGTGAGGACACCGTGAGCTTTGCCTCCATGATTGGTTCCCAAAACCCGCATTCCACCAAGGAGGACGGTCATTTCGGGGGCGGTTAATCCCATCAATTGGGTACGGTCCAAAAGCAATTCCTCGGGTTGGGCATCGTAATGTTCTTTGAGCCAATTGCGGTAGCCGTCGTGAAGCGGTTCCAGAACCGCGAAGGACTCGGTATCTGTCCATTCGGCGGAGGCATCGGCCCGACCTTGATGGAAAGGAACTGCTGCCTTGACACCGGCCTGGTGAGCAGCGGCTTCAACCGCCGCACTGCCGCCCAGTACGATTAAATCGGCCATGGAAACCGGGTGACCGCAGGAGGTCTGGATTTGCTCGAGGGTCGCCAAAACTCGATCCAGGCGCTCGGGCTCGTTGCCGGCCCAGTCCTTTTGGGGAGCAAGACGAAGGCGGGCACCGTTGGCGCCGCCGCGGAAATCCGAACCTCGGAAGGTGCGGGCGCTGTCCCAAGCTGTGCAAATCAAATCGCTATGGCTAAGCCCACTGTTCAAAAGGGTGTTCTTGAGGGCCGAGATTTGAGCATCGCTCATAGGGGCCGGTGCAGCGGGAAGGGGATCCTGCCAAAGC
>RFPG01000310.1 GCA_009926245.1 Sphingobacteriia bacterium
TCACGGACACCACGTTGCCCGAACTCATCGACCTCATCCGCCAGCGGGCCGAGTCACTGAACGCGGCCCGCGAGGAGGCGCAGCGCAACCGGGAGGAGCGCGGGGAGACGCGCCGTCGCCAGCCCGGCCCCACGAAACATCCTCTACCTGAGGCCCGTAACACAGGGTATCCATCATCACGAACTGACTGCCCTGCAAGCGGTGTAGCCCTACACATTCCCCGTAACCCGAAAGGGTAAAATTGGCATGCAGGTTCCCCCGCGTTGTATCCCCGGAGGCCCATACCAAAACAAAACCACCGGCCGGAATCGTCAGGTTGGGCAAACGCCAACGCCCCGGCTGGGCCATGTTATCCGTTAGGTAAACCCCGTTGAGGAGGTAGGGCTGAGAGCCTGTGTTATGCAACTCAATCCAATCGCTGGTTTTGTTGGTCTGATCGACGATGCCGTTGCGGTTCAGGGCCATGATTTCGTTCAGCAC
The DNA here is from genome assembly GCA_009926245.1 of Sphingobacteriia bacterium. Taxonomy (GTDB): domain Bacteria; phylum Bacteroidota; class Bacteroidia; order UBA7662; family UBA7662; genus SYHX01. The sequence goes on from RFPG01000310.1 coordinate 481, forward strand.
CAACGGACCCTGATTTCGGAGAGCAACCCGCATGGGATTGCAAGGTCGAATCCTTTGATTTTGAGCCGCATCCAATGCCCTCACCTGAACGCTGCATTGCTGAACGGTCGGGTTTAGATTCCAATAGGCCCCGTAGACTTCATCGCCCGCTGCCCCGTCCCCGTGCAGTCCATCATCCCACAGCGGGATCTGGAGGGTCACCCCGTCCTGAGTTGCCAACGCCACGGCGGTCACCCCGCTGCTGAGCTCATCCTCAATCCGTACCCGGATGGTGGCCCGTCGGCCCGGGTAAGGATTCAAAACCAAGGGTCGATGAACGATGGGCGCCAAATTACTCGGACCCGTCAAAGCCCCCAGGGTCGACGCTGAACGTGCGGTCAAAAAAGGTGTAATGCTTCCGGTCACATGGGCCCGGTTTAAATTTCCGGAAAACGACTGCAAAAATTCCGTGTAGGTAAATCCGTAATCCAAGGTTCTGAACGAATCCAACAAAGCAAAAGGTGCCAAGCGATCCCGGACACTGTCCACAAAAGCCAAATATTGGGCCTGGACCTGGCGGTTGGCCAACCGTCGCAGGTAAAAGGAATAAATATCCCGGGTTTCTGAATTGGCCATTAACTTATCGTACAAAGGCCTGGACTCCCCGGGCGTAAAACTGTAGGGCGACAAGGTGCGGTAATTGGGCCCACCCCATTGGATGCCGAATGTGTTATCGGTATCGTATGGCAAAAAGCGAAATCTTCGATCAATCGGATGTTCGTAAAGATAAAAATTATTTTTGTTATAGTACGAATCCCAATGACCAGAACTAAGATCCGTTGCCAAGGTTAACAAGGTCGATTCAATATCCAAAACACTGTCCAAATGACAATAGATTTGGGACGGAGACGTCTGCGTCAAAGTCCTCACCATCAGAGCAAAACGAGTATAGTCATCCCCTGCTGTATTGGTCATTAAATCGTAGGCTCGCCGCCCCCCGGAGGTGAATTTGTAATCGTTGGGATTGTTGGATCGATAGGTCAAATCCGCTGGCCACAAACACTTGAAGAGATTCCCGTAATCCTGAGCATAACGGACCTGCAAAAAATCTTCGTTCAATTGCTCCACATTCAAATAAACCCCCCGGTATTGCCCATTAAAATACAGATTCACATGAGCCGCACGCGCCGAATGCGCCCCCACTCGTTCGGATAATTCGTAATAAAATTTGGCCCGGCTGATGGAAGGGTCGTTGTGCATCCCGTAGAGGTTGAGATCGGTCAACCCTTCCAGGTTTTGGCCATCGCGGTACGTGTTAAACGAAATTCGAAACTGTTTCTTGGCGGCGGATCGCGATGTATTTCCGCGAATGCTCAAACCACATTCCCTCAGGGTATCGGTCAAACCATTGCGGGTATAGACCACCGTGCAACGGTATTCCCGGTCCTCGTTGGGATTGTTCAGCATGCGGGCCAGGCTATCCGGAGGAAGTAGAGCCTCGAACCGGGCCACCACCTGATC
>RFPG01000032.1 GCA_009926245.1 Sphingobacteriia bacterium
GGCCATGGCATCGTGCAAATCCCCTGCATTCCATGCAATGGGAATTTCCAGACTTTCTTGGCAGAGCATATCTCCGGTATCGATGCGGTTGTTAATCCGAAAAACCGTCAACCCTGTTCGGGTATCGCCCCATCGAAGCGCCCAATGGATCGGGGCCGCTCCCCGCAAATCCGGCAGCAAAGAAGCGTGCAGGTTCCAAGTTCCATAACAAAACCCATCCCAAACCTCTGGAGGTAGCTTCCGAAAAGCCACCACCAACTGAAAGTCTGGATTCACCGTGCTGAGTTGCTTCAAAAAATCAGGATCCAAAAGGTTTTCCGGCTGCCAAACAGGAATCCCCTGCTCCAAGGCCAAGGCCTTGACCGGCGTATCCACGGTGCGCAGACCCCTTCCCGAAGCCCGGTCAGGGGATGTGACCACCGCCAACGGACGACAACCCTGCTCAAGCAAAATCCGCAAAGTCACGGCAGCAAAATCGGGGGTTCCGTAAAAAACAAATCTCATGGCGTCAAAGGATTCGGATAGAGTAGATAGGGCTGGCGTTGAGATTCAAATCGCTGCAAGGCAGGTTGCCAGCTGCGACGAATCTTTCGGACCGATGTTTGTTTTTGCAATTGGATACGCAATTGGGGTCCCCCGGCGAGTTTATCAAAGAAGGGTTGAAAAAAAACTTCGTCAGCACGTAAACTCCGACCCTTGGGCTTGGCTTTGGATTCCACCAGGTTCGAATAGGTTGGAGAGCCCGCGCGGTAGGACTTTTCAAAAGCCATCCAAAATTCTTTTAACAAAGGAAGGTAAATCCCCGGACCTTCCAAGGGCCCTTGGGCCCATCGATCCATGCGAAAACCGCAACATATACGGCCGTTCAGGACTGGGTTTTGGGATCGTCCTTTCAGCGGGCGTGGTACAAAGCAGGTATCTCCGTTTCGGTACCATGGGCTCCCGACCAACCCAAACGGCTGAGCCGTGCCGCGTCCGATCGAGACAGGACAAGCCTCAAAAAAACAGAGGGTCGGGTACCACGCCATCGCGATGGAATCGCGAAGGTTCGGGGACGGAGGACGCTCCGGCTGCAAACGAAGTCCTTTGCGGTAACCAATCATCGGTAGAACGGTCAATCGAAGGGACTCCGCTTGAGCAATCCATCCCTGTCCTTTGATCATGCCGGCCAATTCACCCAAGGTCATCCCGTGCATGACCGGTATAGGATGCAGCCCCACGAACGAACGATAAGCCGTATCCAGAACGGGGCCGTCCACGGTGTAGTCATTCACATTCGGACGATCCAAAACCAACAAAGGGGTTCCCGCCACAGCACAGGCCTGCATAACATAATGCAAAGTACTTAGGTAGGTATAGAAACGGACACCCACGTCTTGCAAATCAAAAACAAGGAGGTCCAGTTGCTGGAGTTGTTCAAGGGTCGGGGCCTTTCGTTGTCCGTACAACGAATAAACCGGCAGAGAGGTCTTGGGATCCAAGGTATCGGCCACTTGGGCACCGGCATCGGCCTCTCCCCGCAGTCCGTGTTCGGGCACAAACAAGGCCTGAACCTGTATCCCTTCTTCCAACATAACATCGGCCAAAAGGCGACCCCTAACCGTGGAACTTTGATGCAAAACCAGCCCCACCCGCTTCCCTTCGACATGGTGCTTCCACTCCGGCCAGCGATTGGCCACCGAAGGATACCCCTCCTTGGCGGGGCCATTTTCCATAGAGTAAACGATGCAAATCATCGCAAACCACGCCAAAGAAGTCCCTAGCATCGCCGCCAAGGTTCGCCTTATTTGGAGTGAGAATCGCATACTTTTGACAAATCTATGGCTTGGTCCCCGGAATTACGAAAACTCTTGAACAGAACCCTTACGGGGTCCCATGCCGGGCAACATACCCGGACCGTCCAGCGCTTGGCGGTTCTTAGCACGGCGGCTGGAATCTGCCTCTACCTCTTGGGACATGCGGTGGTCAACGGCTTTCAGTGGGAAATACCCCAACGGATGGGAAGGTTTTGGGGGCATCTCCAGGTCCGGAATCTCCAAACCACCGAACAGGAATACCGAGAACCCCTGAAGGTCCATCAAAGCCTACGCCGCACCCTCGAGCAAGAACCCGAGGTGGTGCGCGTATCCCCCGTCATTTTGGTTCCGGCCCTGGCCCAAACCAAGGTCGGCATGGAGGGCCTCCTGCTCAAAGGAATGGACACGGTGCCTCAGCCCTTTCCGGCAGGTACCCTAATCCAAGGAAAAATTCCTCCTTGGCCCCAAGGAAATGCCCAAGAAATCATACTCCCCCAAGATGTGGCCAACGATCTTCATCTCAAACTTGGAGATAAGTTAACCGTTTATTTCATGCAGGAACCCGTACGAATGCGCTCCTTACGGGTGGTGGGTCTTTTTGAAATGCCCATGCAAAGCGAATTGGGGCGACCGGTGGCCTTGGTGCCCGCGGCCCTCCTTTCGCGTATCCTTGGATGGGGTCCGGATCGTTGCAGCCATTTGGAATTGGAGTTAAAAAATTTTGAGCGCATGGCGTCGGTTCGCGATCGAATAGAAACCATGCTACCAGTGCAACAGGAATGTCTGACTCTGCAGGATCAAATGCCTTCCCTTTTTGAATGGTTGAATTTTTTTGATACCAACCGCTTGGTTTTGCTCCTACTGCTGGCGAGTGTCGGGGCAGTCAACTTGATTTCCGCCCTCTTTATCCTACTCCTTGAACGCCAAAACAGCTTGGGAATTCTCCAAAGCCTGGGGCTGAGGTCCGGTCCATTGGCCTTGGTTGTTTGGCAACTGGGCATGCGAATGGTCCTCCAAGGTTGGTTGCTCGGTAACCTATGCCTGGGCATCTTGATGTTCAGCCAGATACGCTACCGTTGGTTTGGCCTTGATCCGGGTTCTTATTACCTGGATGCCGTCCCCCTGCGCTTGGCATGGAGCGAATGGGCCCTTGTCAACGGCTGGGCGCTGGCTGCAACGGCGATTCTCCTCTACCTAGCCGCCTTCTTCTTTGCCCAGCGAACGGTGGATCGTAACATTAAATTCTCCTAAAACGCTCTCGACCTAGGCAGGCACGGCCGCCTGATCGGCAGGTACGTACTCGTTAAGGTTCGAAAAATCAACCGGCACCACGCGACTCACACCCTGCTCCACCATGGTCACCCCGTACATTAGGTCGGTGGTCTCCATGGTGCGTTTGTTATGGGTCACAATAATGAATTGGGAGTCCTTGGAGAAGCGGCGAATCATGCGGTTGAATTTGTCAATATTCACATCGTCCAACGGCGCATCCACTTCGTCGAATATGCAAAATGGGGCCGGCTTGTACAGGTATATGGCAAAAAGCAAGGCAGTGACAGTCAAAGTCTTCTCCCCACCCGATAACTGATTGACGGATTGTGGCTTTTTGCCTTTGGGCTTGGCCATGATTTGGATGGACGATTCCAAGGGCATTTCGGGATGGCTTAGGATCAGATCGCAATCGTCTTCGGCGGTGAACAAGGAGCGGAAAACTTCGATGAAATGTTCACGAATGGTTGAAAAACCTTCCAAGAATCGCTCGGTGGCTTTGAGATCAATTTCTTCGATGGTTTGCAACAAGGCTTCGCGGGCCTGCACCAAATCGGCCTTTTGGGCGGTGATAAAGACATGCCTTTGTTCCACTTCAGCAAAAGCTTCGAGGGCCATCGGATTGACCGGCCCAAAATTCTCAATCTTTCGCCGCATCGATTGAACCAGACCCGCCAATTCATGTTCACCCCGCTCCGGGGCCTCCATGGAATCCAGGATATCCGGATCGCTGTCAAATTCCAAGGCCCAGCGCTCCCTCAGGGCTTTGATTTCCATTTGAACGGTCAGAACCAATTGTTTGCGTTGGCTGAGCAATTGGTCGTTCATTTCCCGCTGGCGATGCAATTGCCTCACATGCTCCTCCAGGCTATCCTGCTCACCCCAATTCCTTCACAGAAATCTCCGCCTGTTCCAAACGGTTTTGTAATAATTCCATTTGGCTTCGGCGAAAATCCATTTGGGTCTCCATGTTGGCTTTTTGGTTCACCCAATGCAGTTCCTGTTTGGTGATCCCGGTGTATTCTTCCCGAACCCCTTGGTAAACCGCCTTGCGCACCGACCACTCCTCTTGCATGGCCGCCAGATTTTGGCTGCCTTCGTTGAGTTCCACCAGAATGGCTTCGACCCGCGGTTGCAGCGTCGCCCATTCGGCCTGCATGGTCTGTTTTTGCTCGTCAATCACCCGGTTCCGATCGGAAGACTGGGCCAAGGCACGGACCATTTGTTCATGCCGGGCCTGGACCTGGGCCGATTCGGAGCTTTTGCGTAACAAAGCCGAACGACTGTTGTTGAGCTGGGACTCTTTGGAGGAGGCCCTCAAAGATGCCTCGGTTTCCTGAAGAACTTGCAAGCGATTTTGAAGGTTGAGCAGTTCCGCTTTTTCGGTTTCGACCTCCTCGAGCAACTGGTCCAGGTTACGCTTGCGGCCTAATTTTTTGCCTTCAAACAAACCCATGGATCCACCCGTCAGCCAGCGACCGTCACCGTAACAATTTCCGTTGGATGTGACGAGCAGGGTCCCGGGGTAACGATCCTTCCATTCACCAAAGGACCATTCCGTCGAGCCTTCGGTTTGAATATAGACCCGGCCCAAAAGGTGCTCGCAGAGAATGCGATAATCCTCCGGGATTTCAACCAACCCAAGCGCAGCCACGGTCCCTTCGGGCGCCTTCATGGGGCTGGGACCCTGTTCGCTGAGCCCTCGATAGGCTTCCATCACAAAGAAGGAAGCTTTGCCCATGCCCGCATCGGTCAACAATCGGATCCCGGAACGGGCCTCGTCGTAGGATTTGACCACGTAATAACTCAAATAAGGCTCCAAAACCCGTTCGATCAACGGGCGGTATTGGGCCTCTACATGCAGGATATCCCCAAGAAGAGGGGCGGTGCGGGCCCAATCCTGGTGATCCCGCAGGTATCGCAAGGATTCAGGGTAACCCTCCATGTTTTGAACCAGTTCGGCCAAAAGTTGGGCCTCGTTGCTTTTGCGATCCAATCGACGCGCGGCTTCCGCAACAGCGGGGCGAAGGCTTTGCAATTCCTGTTGACAAGCCTGGGTTTGTTTTTGGTGATCCTCTTGATAGGCCTCCAATTCCTGCACCCCGGCCTCCATCTTTTGTACCTCCTCCGCCAAGGTGGCGACCAAGGTTTCTAGTTTGGAGAACTCATCTTTGCGGTTCTGGGTCTCCGTTTGAATTCGTTCTTTCTCCGAATCGAGGGCTTTGATTTGGGCTTCCAAAACATGGGCACTGCTTTCCAAGGCATAGCGACTGGCCTGGCGTTCATCTTGTTGCTTGCGCATTTCCTGAAAAGCCCGATCCTGCTCCTGCATTCGATGATCGGCCTCCTGCAAACGGATGGCCACCTCAGCGACCGCAGCCGATGCCTCGTCCAGATGCTGTGAACAAGAGGTCCATTGATTTTGGAGATCCTCCAAACGAGTCTTTTGCTCTTCTTGCTGTTCGCGGTCGTTGGCTTTTTGTTGCTCCAAGGATTGGATTTTGTCCAATAAATGACGGAGACGTTCCTGTTGCAATTGTTGTTGGGACTCCAGGGACCGCAGGCGATTGGAAACATCCTGCAAGACCGAACGAGCGTTGCTAAGATTTTGCTCGGCATCGGTCATCCGGGCCTTGCCAGCACTCAGTTTGGCCTCGGTATCCTGCAAATCCTGATCCAAACGGCTTTTTTCGGATCCCAAATCCCCTTCTTGAACACTGCCTTCCTGCAACTGTTTTTGCCAACCTTGCAATTGATGCCAGGCCCATTCCATGGCGGCCACCCGGTAATCCTCTTTGAGTTGCTGAACCTGTTCCGCTTTGCGGGCCTGGTTTTGCAATTGCTTCATGGAACGGTCGATCTCAAAAAGAATATCCTCAACCCGAGACAAGTCGGCTTCGGCATCCTCCAAGCGAGCCATGGTTTCTTTCTTGCGGATTTTGTATTTGGAGACCCCGGTGGCCTCTTCAAATAAATCACGGCGGGAATGATCCTTGTCGTTGAGGATCTCGTCAATCATCTTGAGCTCGATAATGGCGTAGGAATCGCTGCCAATGCCGGTATCCAAAAAGAGATTGGTGATGTCTTTGAGTCGGCAGGTGACCCCGTTCAAAAGGTACTCACTTTCTCCAGAACGGTACAGGCGGCGCCCGATAGTCACTTCACGGTACTCGGAGGGCAGGATGCCTTTGTGGTTATCAAAGGTCAACCGGACTTCGGCCAAGGCGGCTTGTTTGCGGTTGTTGGTACCGTTGAAAATCACCCCATCCATCTTGTCGGAACGGAGCATACGGGATTTTTGCTCGCCCAATACCCATCGAATGGCGTCCACGACATTGGACTTACCGCTCCCATTGGGTCCGACAATACCGGTGACCCCTTCCTTGAATCGCACCAAGACCCGATCCCCAAAACTCTTAAAACCCTTGACCTCAATTTCCGTAAGTCGCATATTTTCAGTATCGTATTGTTTTCGAAACGCGCTAAACGCGGGGTTACAAACTTAACCCGATACCCTCTACTTTTATGCCCACATTCCTATGGACTTATCCACCATTGTGTATATCGTTGGAGCTTTGGCTTATGCCCTGATTAGACAGCTGGCCAAACCCAAACCAGTTCCCAGGCCAAGCCCCGGCCCTGTGGTTTTTCAGCCGTCCAAGGCACCATTGCCCTCTGTACCCTTGCCCTCTGCGCCCTTGCCTGCTCCACCGTTGGCCGGTCCAAAGCTTACTCCACGTTCAAAGACTGCCCCCATCAGCATGAGCCATGCTCAACCTTCTATCCTAACGGAATCCAAGCTCAGTTCTGAACCCAATACCCAGCCTGAAACCAACACTTTTCCAAGGCCTAATCGCAATGAATGGAGGCGGGCCATCGTTCTTTCGACCCTTCTGGAGCCGCGCTACGACCGAGGCCTACACCAATAGGTCCAAATCTTTGATCGAAAGGGGTCGATCCAAAAGGAATCCTTCCCCAAATTCCACCCCTATCCAACGACCCATTTCCCTGGACCTTGCCTCTACGAAAGGGAGAAAGTCGGGTCTCGCAATGGGGGTCATCTCCTCCAAACTTCCTTCCTTGTAAAACTGTGAACCAAAACATCGGAGAAGTTCTTCTTTGTCTTGGGCAAAGGGGGTAATATCCACCACGATATCAGGTTTATGGTAATGATCTTGGATATAGAATCCCAAAAGGGGCGTCCTCCAAGGATCCTGACCCTTACCCTTCCATTCGGTCTGAATCTTGGGCAGGGCGCTCATGAAGACCGCCCTGCGTAGAATTCCTGAGGCACGGCCATGATCCGGATGCCGGTCCGAAACCGAATTCCCCCAAATAACCTTGGGTCGGTATCGTCGAATAATTTCAATCAATCGATGAAGCAGCTCCCGATTTTCTTCAAAATACCCGTCACCAAGGTCCAATTGAGCCCTATCGAACAAGCCTATTTTCTTGGCAGCAATCGCTGCTTCCTGCATTCTAAGTTCCGCAGACCCACGGGTTCCCAATTCACCTCGAGTCCAATCCACTACCACAACACGTAACCCCTGGGCAGCCGCTTTGAGCATGGTCCCACCCATACCCAATTCAGCATCATCTGGATGGGCAGCCATGACCAACCAATCGCAACCTGCATCGTTTACTAATGGTTCAAAGGAATCGTTCATAACACTAATTTCTGTACTTGAAGGGTATCTTGTACTGGTTCCCCTCGACCATCATCAAAATCAACTCAATATCCCTGTCCTCCTGCAATTCATAGGTGGATTTCAGGTTGCTCCCGAACATGAGGGCCAAACCTTGCCACATAAAGGCCTGAAAAGATCCTCGAAATTCCCGAACAATGGAATACGAGGTTCGAGCGGTTTCGCGATCCACCAACTTAATCAAAATCCGCCCCTGGGTCACCGTGAGTTCCGTTAACTGCTTTTTGTATTGCTTTTTGAGGGAGGCTTCCAATTTGCGGCAATGAGCTCGGTGCTTGGATTCTGGCATGGTTTTGAGCTCTTCTTCCAACTCGTTCAATTGGCGACCTGCAGCCTTGGCCAAGGGATAGACCTTCACCACATTCCAATACAAACGGTCAAATCGTTTGCGTTCGGCAGCGGAGCGAAAGATGCGCCTGTCCCTAACTTCCACATGAGGCAGAAAGGCAATCGGGATCGTATCACCGTGCTCATCAATATAGGCAGGCAATTCCATGGGAACGGGCGTTCCGGGACTTTGGGCTTGAGCCCTGTCTGCCAATCCCATCCATAAAACCACAAAAGCCCCAGCACAAACACCCCAAGACGAGGGCAACCTAAAGGCATTGAGCCGGCGGTAGCGCCTGAACGTATCACTCAAATTCCCTGACATTGCCCTTTGAACGCTATTTTTGCAAAGTTATTCTTGAATTCCAGCCAAAAGCCTTTTTCGTTCGCATTGACGTATTCGGACCATCCATCCTTACTAGCCCTGTCCCCGTTGGACGGCAGGTACCAAACCACGGGTCAAATCCTGGGTCCCTATTTTTCTGAATGGGGGTTGTTTCGGTACAGGGTGCGGGTAGAATGGCTTTATTTCGAGGCCCTGTGCGATGCCCAATTGCCCAGCGGGCCTCGTTTGGATCACGCAATTCTACAGAAACTCCGTCACCGCTTTCTCCAAGTGGAACCTCAGGATGTACAGGCCATCAAAACCTTGGAGGCCACGACGCTCCACGATATCAAGGCCATGGAATATTGGATGAAAAGCATCATGGACCAAGAAGGTGCGGGTCATCTCAAAGAATGGATACACTTTGCCCTCACCTCCCAGGACATCAACCACACGGCCATTCCCCTATCCCTTCATGAGGCGCTCCAAGAGGTAATCCTTCCAAACTGGAGGACCTGCATCCAAGAATTGGAACAAATGGCCCAATCCTGGATGGAAATTCCCATGCTTGCCCGTACCCATGGACAAGCCGCATCCCCCACCCGGCTCGGTAAAGAATTCATGGTTTGGGTGGAGCGCCTCCGAAGGCAATACTCCATGTTGGAACAATGCCCCATTGGGGCAAAATTTGGAGGAGCCACCGGCAACTTCAATGCACATCATCTGGTTTGGCCCCAAGTCGATTGGCATCAATTCGCCAACCATTTCGTGGAAAAGACCTTGGGGCTAACCCGTTACCGCTACACCACCCAAATTGAACATTACGATTATTTGGCTGCCCTCTGCCACAATTTGATGAGAATGAACACCATCCTATTGGACGCCTGCAGGGATCTGTGGCAATATATCTCTATGGGTTATTTCAAGCAACAAATTCTTGCGGGCCAGGTTGGCAGTTCCGCCATGCCCCACAAAGTAAACCCCATTGATTTCGAAAATGCGGAAGGCAACGTAGGAATGGCCAATGCTATACTCGCCCATCTCGCTGACAAATTACCCGTATCCCGCCTGCAGCGGGATTTAAGCGATAGCACCGTGCTCAGAAATTTAGGAGTGCCCTTGGGGCATGGATTGCTTGCTCTTCAATCTTTTCGGAAAGGCCTTTCCAAAATTCAGGTGGACCAGGCCCGCATTCAAGAAGATTTGGACCAGCATTGGTCGGTGCTGGCCGAGGGTATTCAAACCGTGTTACGACAACGCGGCATCGAGACACCCTACGAAAAACTCAAGGAGCTTACCCGTACCGGGGCTTCCTTGGATCCGTCTATTCTTCGCCAGTGGATTTTGGACCTCCAACTGGACCCAGAAACTTCGAATCTCTTGCTGCAATTGCGACCCGATACGTACACAGGCCTTTTACCTGACCATGACGGCCAAGCCTTCCCCTCTTGAACCCTGCGGAGGAATCCGATTCAATCCTTTTGATGGTCAATACGTATTCGACGGAACCCGTTGTTTGATCTCCGGACAGCCCATCGATCCTGCCACCGAATTACGCCCACTTTTTCCCGATCGTTGGGTCGAAGAACTTGGCCTTGTCCATCATTTTCTTACCCTCCCCACCGGGCAAAAGATCGCCTACCCTAACCTACGTATACCCGTTCACCAAGATTGTTGGAACGGGGGCATGGACGATGTGGCACGCAAATGCGCCAACCTCATCTTGGTGGGTACCGATACCTTGGGTTGGACCAATACCGAGCGGATTTACCAATGGTTATGTTGGTTGTTTATGGGTGTCCTCTACGCCGAAATGCAGGCCGTGAAGAGCCAAGATCAAATCCACCCGGCCTGGCAGGATCCCTCTTTTCTAAGCCGTTACCGAATGATTCATTTAAGCTTACAGGGTGCCGTTTACCCTGTGGAGTATCTGGGTTATGATCCAGGTTCGGTTTTCATTTTGCAAATGAAATCCAATCCCTGTCCCTTTGATTTCAAAACAAGTTCCAATACCCAAAGCGTTTCGTTGCAGGTGGGGGGGTCAGCCATCCTTGCCTCTTTGGGGGATAACGGTGCCCATGTGGCCTTCTTTGAGGATGAGTTCCTCCCGCTTCGCAAAATCCTCCTTGAGCCAGTGCAGGTTGATGAACTCTATGCGAGGATGTGCTACCGTAATCATTTGTTAAATCCTGTTTTTGAATACGGCATATCCTTTGCAGACCAAGAAGATCCAAGAACCTTGGTTCAAATGAAAATACCCCCGCAACACGCCAATGAAGAAGCCTTTCAGCCGTGGTCCGATGCCGAATATGTTCAGGTCCTGGACTTGTACCTACGAAGGCATGGACATAGCCCTTTGCAAAGCTGGCAAGAAAGCGGAGAAATTCTGACCTTTATCGAGTAGAAGGAACCGTGTTTAGCAAGCTTTGTTGCCTCAGGAAATATTTCCCTAACAAATCAAATTCCAAATTCACACGCTGACCGGCTTGCAATTGACCCAGGGTGGTGTGCTGAAACGTGTAAGGAATAACAGCAACCGTAAAGAAGTCCTCGCCAAG
>RFPG01000311.1 GCA_009926245.1 Sphingobacteriia bacterium
ATTACATGGCCCGGGTTTTGGGCGATGACCATATTCCCGGCGACGCCGGGGTGGCGATCGAATGCCAAATCCCCCTGACCAGCAAACGCATTGATTTTATCCTTTCGGGGACCGACGCAGCGCAGCAACCCCAGGTCGTCATTGTGGAACTCAAGCAATGGACAAAGGCCGAGCGCACCGCCAAAAGCGGGATCGTCCGCACCGCCCTGGGCCAGGGACTGCACGAAACCAGCCACCCTTCCTACCAGGCTTGGTCCTACGCCGCCATGCTGGAGGATTTTAGCGAAACCGTTCGCGACGAAGGCATCCGCCTGAACCCCTGCGCTTACCTCCACAATTACGGGGAGGACGACGTGATCCGCGATCCCTTTTACGGGGAATACCTGGACAAAGCTCCGGTTTTCCTCAAAACCGAGATGCTGCAGCTCCGGGATTTTATCAAACGCTTTGTGCGCCACGGGGACCAAGGCCAAATCATGTACCGCATCGACCAGGGCAAAATCAAACCCTCCCGCCAATTGGCCGATGCCCTCAGCGGAATGCTACGGGGGAACCGGGAATTTGTTTTGTTGGACGAACAAAAACTGGTTTACGAATCCGCCCTGCACTTGGCCCATCAGGCCGAAACGCAGGGCAAGCAGGTGATGATTGTGCAGGGTGGGCCGGGCACCGGCAAATCGGTGGTGGCCATTAACCTGCTGGTGGAATTGACCCGACGCGAGAAAATGGTGCATTATGTCTCCAAAAACTCCGCCCCCCGCGAGGTCTTCAAGGCCAAGCTCACCGGAACCCTGTCCCCAACCCGGGTGCAGGCGATGTTCAAAGGATCGGGCGCCTACGTAGAGGCCCCTGCCGGCCAAATGGACGTGCTGGTCGTGGACGAAGCCCATCGCCTCAACGAAAAATCCGGGCTCTACGGCAACCAAGGCGAAAACCAAATCAAAGAAATCATTCAAACCGCGGCTTGTTCGGTCTTTTTTGTGGACGACCACCAGCAGGTCACCCTCAAAGACATCGGCTCCACCCAGAGCATCCGGCACTGGGCCCGCCTGGCCGGCGCCACGGTCCACGATTTCGAACTCCCTTCTCAGTTTCGATGCAACGGATCGGACGGCTATGTCGCGATGATTGACGATTTGTTGCAGATTCGTCCAACGGCCCAAAGTGATTTGGAAGGTTTGGATTACGATTTTCGGGTGGTGGACAGCCCCAACGAACTACGGGACCTGATCCGCGAGCGCAACCTGCAGGACAACAAATCCCGCTTGGTGGCCGGCTATTGCTGGGATTGGAAAAGCAAAAAAGACCCCCAGGCCATGGACATCGTCCTGCCCGAATTTGGTTTTGGGATGAAATGGAACCTCTCCGAGGACGGACCCGCCTGGATCATCCGCCCCGATTCCATCGACCAAATTGGTTGCATCCATACCTGCCAAGGGCTGGAAGCCTCCTATATCGGGGTGATCATCGGTCCCGATTTGGTGGTCCGCAACGGGAAGGTTCTTGGCGACCCCTCCAAGAGGTCGAGCATGGACCGCTCCATCCGCGGGTACAAGCAAGTCCTGCGCGATCAGCCCATTGAAGGCGCCCTCCGCCTCACCCAAATCATCCAAAACACCTACCGCACCCTCCTCACCCGCGGTATCAAAGGCTGCTATGTCTACTGCACCGACCCCGAAACCCAGGCCCATTTCCGCGCAAGGGTAGGGGGGTAGTTGAAGGAACCCATAGGCTGCATCCAAAGCGACATCCATGGACAAGAAAGTTTTTTCAAATATTCACAAAATCATTGAAAGGGATAGCAAATCCACGACCTACAAATTTGCCCTTCTGCGCGGTGTTATTGAAATTATTCAAGACCATTCGCCTTATTTAACTATCCAGGATGATCGAGTGCATTTCCCTACCGGTTTGCTGATCGAAAAATGGCTCTTGTACTATTATCCTCTG
>RFPG01000312.1 GCA_009926245.1 Sphingobacteriia bacterium
CACCAACGCGGCCTCCTTTTCGATGCGGGACATGCGTTCCTTGAGGGCCTTTTGACGTTCAACCGGGCGATCGTTTCCGGGCAAATCCGCGAGGACCGCAGGACTGCAATCTTCAAAACCAACCGTGATCCGCAGGCTCAGACCCTTGGCCGGAATTTCTTCACGAAAATCTTTGGCATAGAAACCGTTCTGGAGGTGGTTGTTTTGGGGTGTGCTGGCCGTAGCCACCGCATCAAAGGCGCAGTGATGGTTGGTCATCAGCAAGCCCTGCGCCGAAACAAAGGCACCCGAACAGCCCCCCACCCGAACCAAGGCCGGTAAGAGACCGCTATCGCTGAGGCTAAGAATCCGCTCTGGATCCATGCGCAGGCCGGCTTTGGCAAGGGCATCCCGGTTAATCGCGGTCGGTGGGAACATGCCCTCATCGGGTCGGGCGACCATGCTTTGGGGGGTCAGCGCCATCCAAAGAAAGCCCAAGGCAGCGTAGGAAAGGAAGGAAGTTTTCATGAACCGTGTTGGTTTTGGATTTGAAGATGAATGGACTGTCGGGCCGCCTGCATCATATCCCGAGCCTTGAGGGTGGTATCGCCTTCATAGGCCGAAGCATGAATCGACGGCAATACATCGAATCGGAGGGTGACCCCAAAGGGCAAAGGAAGGAAGTTCCAACGCGCTAATTCCCAAGAACGATGCACGGCCACGGGAATAAGTTCAATGTTGGGAACACTTTTCATCAATTGCTCCAAACCTCCGCTTTTGAAGGTCCCCAAGCGGCCATCGCGGGACCGCGTTCCTTCGGGGAAATAAAGGACACTTTCTCCGCTTTGGGCGATACGAACACCCAATTGCCGCATGGCTTCCAAGGACTGCGAAGGGTTCTTGCGTTGAATGGCGATCACACCACCGGTTTTGAAATTGTACGAAACCGAAGGAACACCGCTGGCCAATTCGGCTTTGGAAACCAGGACCGGCTGAAAGGCCCGGAACTTCCAAATCAAAGGGGGGATATCGTTCAGGCTTTGGTGGTTGGCCACAAAAACCTTGGTCCCGGATTCCGAGCCGGGTCTGGGGAGGTTTTGGTGGGTATTCCATGAAATTCGGCCTCCATTCAAAAGCAGACATTGGTAAAGGCAACGATTCATGAGCCGAATGCCGTTTTGATGAACTTGGTATCCGCCAAAACGGTAGCCCAGGCGTAGGAGCGGATCAAAAACCAAAACGGTGATCCCAAAACTTAACAAATACAGAGGGGTGCCCATCCAACCCAAAACCCACGAAAGGGCCAAAGGAAACGAGACGGAGGTCTTACGAGTGGATGGAGGGCCTTTTTCCAAGAGCCCGAAAATAGGCATGGAGGGCCTGTTTAAAAAAAACAAGGCTGGGCAATTCAATGCGTAATTTGGAGTTTTAATATTTATGAATCAATGGATGTGGGGTTTTGCCCTTGTTTTGGGACTGCTGCTCTTGTGGGTGGTTTTTCGGTTGGGGGCTGCAGAACGGGTTCCCGAGCCTAGTTATCGAAGGGTGGCCCTCTTGGACAAGGGAGTTGAAATAAGGGAATACCCCGCTTTGGCTATCGCCAAGACCCCCATGCGCGATGCCAGTCTGGGCTCCTCTGCGAACGAAGGATTTCGGCGCGTGGCTCGTTACTTGTTTGGGGGGAACCGCACCAAAGAATCCATGGCCATGACCGCACCGGTGGTGATGGAGATGGGCGATACCCCTGCTTTGTATTTCTACATGCCCTTTGATCGAAGCCTGGAGGCACTCCCAGCCACCATGGACAGCAGCGTTCGTTTGCAAATGCAAGCATCCCGCACCTTGGCTGTTTTGGCCTTTGGGGGCTTTGTGGGGCCTGTTCCAAGAACAGATACCCCCGGGTTGTGGAGCTGCAGGGAGTTGAACCCTGGTCCAGTCAAGCCGATCCCCGACTTTCTACATGCTTAGC
>RFPG01000313.1 GCA_009926245.1 Sphingobacteriia bacterium
ACATCAACGGCGGATGAAGGCGATCGCCAGGGTCCGATACCCGCCCTATTCCCCAAAGGCTTTCAAGGCTTTTATGCCATGAAATACGAGGCCAGCCAAGGGCAATACCGGGATTTTTTGAATACCCTTACCTATCTGCAACAGAGTCGACGCACAGGCCTGTCTCCGGCGAGTCCGGTTGATTCGCCGGCCATGGTGACCGGGAACCTGAACCGCAATGGGTTGGATATACAGGTATCCGGGAACCAAGCCTTGGCATTGCCCGCAACCTACGCTTGCAATCTGACCCAAGCGCCTCCCTACAACCACAGCGACGATGGCGAATGGTTGGCATGCAATTGGTTGTCTTGGATGGATGTCTGTGCCTATTTGGATTGGGCTGGCTTGCGTCCGATGACGGAGTTGGAATTCGAAAAGTCCTGCCGGGGCCCCGTAGCCCCTGTGAGCGGGGAATATGCTTGGGGGAATACCAATCTGATTTTTGTTACGGGATTAAGGTTTGAGGGCACGAACGAAGAAATATCCTTTCCTCCGGCCCTTGGCGCGAACATTACTTACCAAAACCAGGGAGGTACTCGCTTTCCAACCCGGGTGGGGATGTTTGCCGATGCGACCTCCAACCGACAGGCAGCCGGAGCGTCCTATTGGGGCATCATGGAAATGAGCGGGAACCTGTGGGAGCCCGTTGTTACCTTAGGAAATAGCCAAGGCAGGGCCTATACGGGCGTTCATGGAGATGGCTTCCTGTCTGCTGCAGGTTTTGCGAATTGCAACTTTTGGCCAAGCCGAGTTAATTCCGAAGTTTTATTATCCGATGGAATGGGCTTACGGGGATCGGCGTGGGATGGCGGTGGTTCGACCGCGGCTGTTTCTGATCGAAGCTCCGGATCCAGAGCGTTGACGGGGAGGGATGGAACGATGGGGTGCCGGGGTGTACGAACCATGCCATGAACAGAAGTTCCCTACCCTTCTTTGTTTGCTTATTTTTTGGGATGGCAGGGAACGCTATGGCTCAAAACGAACCCTACCGGGGCGGAATCGGCAAGGGCGATGCCCAGGGTGCCGGTGTTCTTGCGGATTTGAACGGGGTTCAACCCAACCGTTGGGTTGGGGGAGCGGTTGGGAATGTCAATCGTTGGTTAACAGCGGCCAATTGGTCCAGGGGAGTCATTCCGGATTCTACCGAAAATGTTTGGATTCCATTGCGGCCCAACCAACCTCGTATCAGTAGTTCGGTGCCTGGAACCGTTTTGCGATGGAATCGCCGGGTGGTGGTTGATAACAATGCCATTGTAACCCTGGACTCCGGTCCCTTGCTTCGTGTGGATGCACTTGGTTCGCTTGAAACCAACGGTTTGGGTCGATTGGTATTGGAGCCCGGGGCTCGTTTACGAAACATTGGAGAGGCCAAACCTTTGTTGGAGGTGAAGCAGAGGCTGGTGGGTGCCAAGGGTTGGCGTCTGCTCAGCAGCCCGGTTGGGACGACTTTTGGCGATTGGTTGGATAGTCTGGAAACCTCCGGTTACCCGGGTTCGGCATACCCGACCCTTCAGCCGAATGTGTTATGGTTTGCCGAAACCGATACGGGAACGACCAACCAAAATTGGCGTCTTCCGCCATCGGCCAATGATTCGGTGGTTGCAGGCCGGGGTTATTTTGCTTATGTTTTTGGAGGGGCTGCCAGACCATCCGGAGCTCCCGTTGGGAATTTTGGGGATACGCTGCCTTTGGTCCTGACCGCCATCGGTCGTGATAATGGTCCGGTGGGGGCGGGTTCTTTTGTCTTTGGGACCACCTTCACCCCGCGATCTCTAAGCACGGCCGCCGATACGGTGGGAGGGAATCGGTTTTTTTTGGACGAAGGAGTCGCCGATGAAGGTTGGAATTTGTTAGGGAACCCCACGGCGGGGACTCTTAACTGGGACATACCCGGGGCTTGGTCC
>RFPG01000314.1 GCA_009926245.1 Sphingobacteriia bacterium
ACGCCTGCCTATCCGCCGGGGTGCGTCGGCTGGTTCATGTGAGCTCCATTGCGGCCCTGGGCCCTTCGCGTAACGGAGAAACCATCCACGAAAACACCCCCTGGGACGACAAGGGAGCCTCCTCCGTTTATGGCCGTTCCAAATTCGAGGCCGAGCTGGAAGTTTGGCGAGGCCAAGAAGAGGGACTGGAGGTCATCGTCGTGAATCCATCGGTCATCCTGGGGCCCGGCGCCTTTGATGCCGGCAGCAACCAAATGTTTCGACAGGTTGATCGCGGTCTTTTGTTCTATCCGCCCGGCTCGCTAGGGGTGGTCGATGTTCGCGATGTGGCCAGGGCCTGTATTGATTTGAATGAACAGAATGTTTTGGGGCGACGTTTTTTGTTGAACGGCGCCAATCTCACCTTCCAAGAACTTTTTGGAGAAATCGCGCGGGTAATGGGACGAAAAGCGCCGGCACTATCGCCGCCGTATGCCTTGGCCAGGCTGGGGGCCTTGATTCAACAAATCATCAAGCAATGGACCGGGGGACGCAATTACCTCAGCGCTGAAACCGTCCGAGCGGCCTATACGCGCAAGCGCTACGATGGATCGGCGGTCCTCCAGGCCAGACCCTCCTTAATCCAGGCCCACCATGCGGCCCAAGCCATAAAAAACGGCCAACCAAACCAAACCTTTGATCAAAAAAAACATGAAGCCGGCCCAGCCTAATCTCTGAAGCCACTTGCGGCCTTTGGAGGGTGGAGTTGGGGTGGAGTTGGGAGAATTGGAGTCCATGACGGTAGGGCTAGGTGCGATTGGGCTATCCTTGACGGGTCCATGCGGCACGCCGCGCCGGAAGCCATGCAAAAATAGCGCCTACAACGAGGACCCCCAAGAAAACCAGCAAGGCATCGGTCCAACGCAGGTCGACAGGGTAGGGTATCGGGTTCAAACCGCTTTGTCCCGGAAAGGTGACCAGCGCCAAGTGCTCTTGAAGCAAGCAGAGAAAAGCACCGGCAGCCAGTCCCACCAAAGCCCCGGCCGTAACAATACCCATACCCGCTAACCAAAAAACCCGGACGACGGATCCCGCCCTGGCCCCTAGAACCCCGAGGATTTCAATGTCCTTGCGCTTTTGGAGCATCAACATGCTGAGGGATCCTACCAAATTCAGGGAAGCCAAACCAACGATAAATAACAAAAAAGCAAAGGTCCACCACTTCTCCGCCGCAAAGATTTTGAGCAGGGCCGATTCCTGCTGCAAACGATTCTGCAAACGCAAACGATTCGGAATCGGAACCGAAGCCAGCACACGATTTAGGTCTTGTTGAACGCGATCAGGATCTGCGTTAGGATGGGTAACAATTTCTAGAGCACTGGCAAAACGATCCTCAACCCCCATCTGGGAACGCAGGCTATCAAGGTCGGCCAAGACCATTTCTTGGTTGACTTCCGGCTGAAAATCAAAGAGGCCTTCCACCATCAAAGGGACTTCCACAAAAGCTTGTTCAGCGGATAAAGCCTGAATTTTGGCCCCTTGCCTCGGAACATAGATCAACAAAGGAGGTGCCTGTGGGCCTACTTCCAGGGCCAATCGCTCGGCCAGACCCACGCCCACCAAGGCCCATGGACGACCTACCAAACCGGAGGTCCATCCGGCGGTGGTCTGTTCGGGCCAAACCAAGGCGTCTTGGGTCGGAATGACCTCAAAATAGGCCCGGTCCACCCCTTTGATCCATACCAAGGCTTCTTTGGTGCCGACCCGGAGCAAGGCATTGGTCTGCAGGGTGGCCGAAACGGCGCGAACCCCTTCCACCTTTTGAATCAACGGAATCCAGGCCTGCGCATCCAAATGCATCCCCCGCTCCGGGCTGGCCTTGAAGGTGGGGTTGAAGCGGTTGTACATGCCCAGGGTCAGTTCCTCCAATCCATTGTAA
>RFPG01000315.1 GCA_009926245.1 Sphingobacteriia bacterium
CACGGGTTAAGGTGTTTTTGGGTGGCTTCGTCATCCCTCGTTAAAATTTAATCCAGCGGCTGCTCCACTGAAATTCTGCGGCGTCCACTTCAGGGTCGGGCTGTTTTGCAATTCATGCAAATTCACGGTTCGAACCTCTGCACAATAGGAGGTATCCGTGCAGCGCTGCCGACGAATCGCCACACGATACGAACCGTTGGCTGTTGCGGTGAAGGTTCGGGAGGTTGCTCCAGGAATAGGGGTGGGGGTTCCAATGCAATTCAGCCATTGGTACGACAAGGCGCCGGTCTGAACAGCTGTTAATTGGTTGCGATTTTGGACAAGTCGCCGGTCCGAGGTGTCTTGCAAGAGACTCACCAGCACTGTCGAATCGCATTGATCCGGTCTAGGCAAGCGGACTCGATAGGTTCCGCCTTGGTTGAAAACCGCCCCGGCCACGTTGATACTTGCGCCCCTGCACAACGTATCGCGAACCAAGCCCATCATCTGACGACCGCTCACAAAATTGGAGCCGGTCCCAGTCAAGTTAAGTCCATAGAAATAAGCATGGTAACCGTTACGTAGGTCCTCCAGGTAAGGAACACTTCCATTGTTACCTCCGGCTGTTCCGTGGTCCATGGAATAGTACGATATCAGACCGGTCGATGCGGTATCAAGTTGTTGTTTGTAAAGGCACATCACTTCGGCATCGCTAAGTGCACGGCCCCAAAAGGCGGCTTCGTCCACATTTCCCTCCAAATAGTAGGGCGTGTTTGAATACGATAATCGACCGATTTCCAAAGAAACGGTCGGGTCGCTGATACTACCCGATGCGCTGATGGAGGAAAGCAGGTTTCCGTTGCGGTAAAGTCGCAGCTGGGAGCCGGTGTAAACCAAGGCAAGATGTTGCCAAGTATTTAACTGAACAGGGCCTTGGGTAATGGTAAACGAGGTTCCGGCGCTGTTTCGAAAACGAGCCTCGAAGGCGTTGTTGCTGTAGTGCAGCAAATAAAAATCGGCCGTTGCATCGTTTCGCAGGCCCATAATGCCGTCAAAATTGGGAAATGAAGGCGCAGCGTTCGCAGGGTTAACCCAACAGGCCATCGAAAAGGAACCCAAACCAGCGATGTAACTACTAAAACCCGGGGTCGCCGTGTAATCATCGGTTCCGTCAAAGGAAAGGGCGTTGAAAACCTGCCCTTGTGCCTGGTTGAATGGAGAGAGCCCCGCAAGCATCAAGCCAACGAAAAGGCTTCCAAGAGTTAGGATCTTATTCATGGCTTGAAGTTAAGAGAAACCTCGTTCATCCGAAAATCTACGATGAAAAGGAATGGGAGGGGGCATCCCCCTCCCATGTGAATCAAGGTTGAATTTGGAGCGGTACCTGTGCCCGTAGGATTTGGCTGGAACCAAGGGCATCAGGCACGAATACCACTTCGACACGGTAGAGACCTTGGGCGAGGCCCTCCAAAGGAAGATCAAAATCCTGTGCACCAGGGTTTGACCAAGAGCGGTTGGTCTTCGCGACCAATCGACCGCTGCCATCCCAGATTTGAATGAGGGTGTTGCCGGTGGCAGGCAAGCGCAGACTCATCCTTCCCGTTCCTTGGCTGGGATTGGGGTAGATCTTGCATTCAAAGTCCAAATTTGGCTTCAAGGAAGGTATTCGAATGGTGGTTAGGTCGTAGACTTCGGCCAGGGGAGATGCGCCTTCACTCAAGGGTTCTACCGCCAAGTCCCAGGCCGATAGGCCGTCTTTTGGAAGATCGAGCAAGTCCATTTCAAGGAGGGCCTCCCCGGCTTTGCGATGATTTTCCTCCAAGCTATACCACGAGATGCGCAATTCGCGCCCATTTTGATGGTAATCAAAGGAGCCGTCGTTCATCCTTGAACGCACGTTCTTCACCTTAACGCCTTCGGGTAATGTCACCACC
>RFPG01000316.1 GCA_009926245.1 Sphingobacteriia bacterium
GGGCAGTGGATTGATCAATTGGGGGCCCGTTGCAGCGACCTTCAGGCCACGCTTTTCCAAACCAATTCACAGCCGTATTATGTTTTGCTGGATCACGAAGGCAAGTCCTTGGCGCCTCCGGCCTCCTACGATCCGAACCCCGAATTGTTCCGTACCTTTTTGGATCAGGGCATCCGCCAATTCCGGGAAGCATCCGCCCCACGCTAATCCATGAACCAACAGCCATCGACTCCCGAGGTCCTGAAGGCCCTCCTGAACAACGAATTGGATCAGATGCATCGGATGCATCAATCCTTTGTTATGGATAAGGCCCTGCATCAGCAAATTCTGCTAGCGGCTGGACACATGGCCCAGGCACTTCGAAATCAAAACAAAATTTTGTGTTGCGGGAACGGAGGTAGCATGAGCGATGCCATGCATCTGGCCGAAGAATTGAGCGGAAGATTTCGCAAGGATCGTCCGGCTTTGGCGGCTTTGGCGCTGAGCGATCCTGGATTTTTGACCTGCGCAGCCAACGATTTTGGCTACGAAGCGGTCTTTGAAAGAGGGGTCGAAGCCTTGGGGCGCCCCGGGGATGTTCTGGTGGGGATTTCGACGTCGGGCCGTTCGGCCAATGTTTTGCGGGCTTGCCGCAAAGCCAAGGAAAAGGGCCTGCTCGTCCTAGGCTTGGGCTCCGGGGATGGAGGGGAATTGGCTTCGGTCAGTGATGTCTTCTTGGGTGTTCCCACCGAAGGAACCGCCGACCGCGCCCAGGAATCCCATATCCGGATTATTCACCTTTGGTTGGCCCTATTGGAGAGAGAGCTTTTTGGGATTTAAGCTCCCGTTCATAGCGGTAACGGTTGATGATCAGCACCCGACCCGGCTCAAAGGCGTTTTCATCCCGGCCCAGGTTGTTGTAGGCCTGTAATTTGACCAAGGGAAGTCCCGTACGCTCGGCGACGGACAAGGGACTATCTCCCGGTCGTGTTACGACGATCCAACCCTGTTTTTCGGCCTCTTCATTGTATAAAGGCGAAACCGAAACAGGTACCCTCTCTTCCTTCCTTTCGGAGGCCACCTCTTCCTTCCTTTCGATGACCACCTCTTGCTCCGTTGCCTTTGGAACGGCCAGGGCCAGGGTATCCAAGCGATGCAATGTCAATCGTTCAATCAGGCCAATAAGGCGGGATGGATACGCCGTATCCGTGGCGTAGCCGGCCTTTTTGAGCCCCATGGCCCAACCTCTGTAATCGGTGACCTCCAAGCTATCAAACAAAAAACGGTAACGGGCCTTGCCCAAAAAACGCACCCGGTCCTCAAACGACGAATCGGGATGCGCATAAACCCGAAAACAATCCATGGGTCGGTCATCGTCCACATGCATGGAATCGCCTTTCCATCCCATCCCGCATTTGATCCCAAAATGATTGTTGCCTTTCAGAGCCAAGGGGCTGGTCCCGGCGGCCGACTCCAAGAGACCCTGCGCCAAGGTGATACTGGCAGGAATGCGGTGCAAGCGCATATGCTCCACGGCCAAGGTTTGGTATTGTTGGATATAAACCTGTTGTACTGAATCCAAACTTCCAGCCCGGACTTTGATGGTCGTAACAATTCCCAAACAAAGGGCTAGGAACAAGGCCGTCCCGCACTCACGGCTGCGTTGCCTGAACTTGGTTTTATCGAACCAGGGTTCCAATTTCTTCGCCTTCGATGACCTTTAACAGGTTACCGTGCCGATTCATGTCAAAGACAATAATCGGCAAGCGATTTTCCTGACACAAAGCAAAGGCGGTCATGTCCATGACCTGCAGATTGCCAATCAAAGCTTCGCTGTATTGAAGGGTCTGGTAGCGTACCGCATCGCTGTGTTTCTCGGGATCCTTGTCGTAAATCCCATCCACCCGCGTTCCTTTGAGGATAACATC
>RFPG01000317.1 GCA_009926245.1 Sphingobacteriia bacterium
GGCAAGCCACTGCGCGAAGCGCTGCGTTGTGTGATGCATATCGCCTCGCATCTGACACCTAAGGATCAACTCAGCCTGGTAGTCTATGACGATCAAGTGGAAGTCATGGTGCCCTTGAGTGAAGTGTCATCCGTTTCAGCCATTCAACAAGCCGTAGACATGGTGCACAGCGGCGGCTCTACTGACCTCTTCAACGGTTGGCTCAGAGGCGCTGAGCAGCTGGAAGGTGGTACTGCGAGAGCTGTATCTCGTGTAGTGCTTCTCTCTGATGGTCAGGCTAACCATGGTGAAACGCGGATCAGTCATATTCAGCAGGAATGCAAAGCATGGTTAGAGAAAGGCGTCAGTACCACCACGGTGGGATTGGGGCGTGGCTTCAATGAAGACCTGATGATTGCCATGGCCGATGCTGGCGGCGGTCAGCAGTACTACGGACAAACTGCTGAAGACTTGTATGACAGCTTTGACCAAGAACTGTCTTTGCTTCAAGCCATGTACTTGCGCGGCATTGCTTTGAAGCTAATTCCCGCGCCTGGCGTGATTGTGGAGATGCTCAGTGTGGCTCCACAACACCCAGACGGCACCTACAAGATGAACGATCTGGCTTGGGGTGCAGAAACATGGGTGGGTGTTCGTTTGCATATCAGTCCAACAGCACCGGGCACGCTACGGGACCTGCTGGCAGTGTCCTTTACTGGAACAGACTTACAGGGACATGCTCTGTCACAGTCAGGTGCCATGCTGCAGCTCCCTGCTGTGGATCAAACAGCTTTCCTAGCACTGCTTCCCGATGAGTTGGTTGAGCGACGATTACTTGAGGCCGAGTTTGGTAAAGCCTCAGACGAACTGCGCCATTTGGCCAGACGCGGAAACCGACTGGACACCATGAGAAAACTGGCTGAAATGGATGAACGGTTTGGCCATCACCCATGGCTGAAAGCCAAGATGGAACAAATGCGTCGCTTGTCAGAGGAAGACATGATGATGATGGTCAAGGAAGCAAGTTTCTCAGCCATGCGAATGTCCAAAAGCTTGGCCTCCAAGAGCGAGGTCATGTTCTGCATGGATGAAACCGAGTCCAACATGCCCTCCTTCTTGCGTAAGAAGGAAACTGAGGGTCGGGGCCGCAGGACGCCTAAACAAAACTAAACCAGCCAGAACATAGAGGGAAAGCACGGGGGCAGGGTCTCCCGTGCCGCTCTATACACTTGTCAAATCAACGAGGATCTTCACCCATGGCGCAGTTTGATCGCGTTTACAAATACAAGGCTTTATTCAACCGCAAACGCGCGGTGACGAAGCAAGCCATTCTTGATGAGTTTGAAATTTCAGAAGCCACGTTCAAGCGCGACTTGGACAAGATGCGTGACTTCTACAACTACGACATCGTCTACGACCGATTCGAAAACGTATACAAACTTCAAAACGAATCTCCATTGGTGTTGGACTTTAGCCAGTGCAAGTTTGTGGATCATACTTTTTTGGAGTTTATTGACCAATTTGAAAGGGAAAGAGACCTTGCCTCCAAGCCTTTAATCATCCGTAATTTGGAGCATTTACAAGCAGTTTCCTCCTACAAAACTTCCACCCGTCGTCCATCAAAAAAATCATGAAAACAAAATGCAATCCTTGGCTTGTTCGCCTCGGTGAGGCGACCTTGCTGTTCTTCTTGGTAGGGGGGATGTCTTTTCCCTTGATGGCTCAAAGTCCGTCGGTTCAACCCCGATCCCAAGTGGATCAGGTGCATGCTTGGTATGTTTGGAACGGTCAATATCAAATTCGTGGTAAATGGGGTCTCTATACGGAGTATCATTTTCGCCGTGCCAACCTTTTGAGTGAATTTCAACAGTCCTTGCTGCGTTTGGGGGTCGAATACAAACTCAGCCCCCAGGTA
>RFPG01000318.1 GCA_009926245.1 Sphingobacteriia bacterium
GGCGTCGTTGGTATGTTTTTGGAGGGCTGCCTCGGCTCTTTGGAGGGTTTCGGGACTTAGGATTCCAAATCCATCTTTGGCCAAAGCAACTTCAATGTTTGCTCGGTGAAACCAACGCGGCACCCCGTCTGCATCGAGCGTGCCCACCACCAGACCAAACACATTGGTGCCAAGATCAACGACGGCGATCCGTTGACCGCGTTCCAGGGAGGCTGGTCGTTGGCGGTCTATCGGTAGAAGAGCCACTTGCGCAGCAGATTAAAGGAGACTTTTTGACCGTACATCAAGACCCCAATTCGGAATATTCGACCTGCCAGCCATACCGCCACAACAAACGCGGCCACCAGTAAAAACATCGAGAGGGCCAATTCCCAGCCGGGGACCCCAAAGGGCAAACGGACAACCATGACCACCGGGGAGGTCAGGGGAATCATACTCATCCAGAAGGCCAGGCTGCCGTGAGGGTTCTGCATAACAAATTGCGAAGCAACAAAGGACAAAATGATGGGGAGGCTGATGGGGAGCATGAGTTGTTGGGAGTCTCCTTCGGAGTCCACCGCCGACCCGACTGCAGCAAAAAGGGCCGCGTAGAAGAAATACCCGCCCAAAAAATAAAACAAAAAGAAGGGAATGATGGTTTCCCAAGGCATTTGTCCTAGAATTTGCATCCAATCGGCTTGGGCATCGGCTGGGATGCTGTTAGGGCTGCCAGGGACAGTAGACGTGCCAGAGACCGGAGCCGTGCCAGGGACCGGAGCGGTGCCTGTGGTGGTACTTGCAACCGATGCCGTGCCGGGCGCAGTTCCCAGACCCATCGCGCCAATGGCCGTGCTTATGGCGGTACCAAGCAATAACCATAACACAAATTGAAAAAGCCCAACGGAGGCAATGCCGAGTATTTTGCCCATCATGAGTTCAAAGGGCTTGGTGGTCGATACCAACAATTCCATCACGCGGCTGGCTTTTTCTTCGATAACACCGCGCATGACCATGCTACCGTACATAAAGATGAACATGTACATCAGGAGGGCTGCACCAAAGCCTAGTAGCATGGCGGTTTCGGTATGGCTGTCCTCGCTCCCTTGGTCGGTCCAAACCGAGGTTTGGAGTTCAACTTCGGCCCGTAAGCATTCAATCACTTTGGGGTCCAAGCCTTGTCGCTCCATTCGCAAACGGTAGAGGCGATCGTTGAGGGCGCTTTGGATGCGTTCGGTGATTTTCAGTCCAGCCGCTTGGGCCGAGTAGTAGCGGGCCTCGACATTCAGGTTGGAATCCGGAGCCTGTAGATGCAAGAGGCCGGCATCTTGGTCCTCCAGAAGTTGCCGGATCTTGGCGCTATCGGCCTGGGCGAGGACTCCGTTGCCGAGGGTTCCTTGGGGGAGGACCTGGAATTTCAGGCCGTTTTGGTCTTGGAAGGCATCGGATAATTGCCCCGAGGGGTCGTGAACCCAAACCGTGGTGGAGTCGTTGTTCCACTTGGCCATGAGAACCGGTACCAAAACAAAAAGCCCAAAAAGCAAGGGCCCCAAGATGGACATGACGATGAAGGTGCGGCTCTGAATACGGGTAAAGAATTCTCGGCCGGCGACGATGAAAATTTTGTTCATGCGAAGGGTTGGTTCGGGTTAGCGAAAGATATGGTTTGTGTTAGCGGATGGGTTCGCGTTGGTGGCGCTGCTTTCTGGGTCACCCAGGTTGTCGGTGCCGACCGCCTGAATAAAGATGTCCTGAAAGCTTGGGAGTTTTTCTGAGAAATGCAAAATGCGACTGTTGCGGTTGTAATGATCAATGAGGTCGGGCCAATGTTGGGGTTCGGCTTCAAAGACCAGGCGGGTGATAGCGTTGGGCTCTGAGGTGGTGGTGGATGAGGATGGAGCCGGCAAGGGGGCG
>RFPG01000319.1 GCA_009926245.1 Sphingobacteriia bacterium
CTTTCGTAACAAAGGATCTTTGGTGGCTTCGAATTCGGCAAAGACTTCCACCAAATCCGGCATCCAACGGCGATAAAGGTCCAAAAAAGCCTCTTTACCCCCCACTTTGATCCCGGTGTACCAAGCAAAATCCCCGGATCGCAAAAACGTATTGGCCAATTCCTGCGATGGTTGATCGGTAAAGGTTTTGACATGAAAACGCGCCTCTTCGGAAACCGCTGCAGGGTCGTCAACGTATTGAACGTAACCATAATTAGGCTCGGGTCGGGTGGGCTTCACGCCCATGATAACCAACGCCTTGGTTTGAACAGCCGCTCGCAGGGCCTGTTCAATGGATTCATGAAAACGATCCTTGTCCAATACAAAGTGATCGCAAGGCAAAATCACCACGGCATCCTCCTTGGTTTCGGAATCCAGGCTCAGCAATCCAAAATAAGTAGCGGTGGCGGTTTGCTTGCGGATGGGTTCTAACAAAAGATGTTCTTCGGCCAATTCCGGCAATTGTTCACGAACCAAGTCTCCCCAGGGAGCCTGGGTAATAACCCGAATACGAGATGGGGAACCGGTCAAGGCCAAGGCCCGATCAAAGGTGTGTTGCAACATCGTTCGACCTGTTCCCAGCAAGTCATAGAATTGCTTGGGCTTGTTGGTCCGGCTCACCGGCCACAATCGACTCCCACTGCCCCCGGCCATGATGAGGACATGAGGCGGGGGTCCGGTATAGTTGGGGGGATTCATGGTCAAACAACGCCCTCGCGGAGCAAATCGTGCAAATGTACCACCCCTTGGTATCCTCCGTCCTCATCGACCGCCAGCAATTGGGTGATTTGATGCATTCTCATCTGAGCCAAGGCATCCACCGCCAAGGCATCCATGGCAATGGTGCGGGGGCTAGGGCTCATAAGATCCCCGGCCCGAAGGCTCTCCAAGGGCCGACCCGACTCCAGGGTCCGGCGCAAATCCCCGTCTGTCACCACACCAACAGGCTTCCCATCCCGCAAAACCGCGGCGGCCCCCATGCGTCCCGTCGAGATTTCGGTCACCAAGGCCCTAAAACCGGCCTCTTCGGCCACCCAAGGTCGGGCATTTCGGCCCACCAGGTCCTGAACCCGGAGGTAGAGGCGCTTCCCAAGGGCCCCACCCGGATGAAAACGGGCAAAATCCCCCGGGCCAAAGCGACGCATTTCGATCAAAACCACCGCAAGGACATCCCCCCAGGCCATCTGCACGGTGGTCGAGGTGGTGGGAGCCAGGTTGTGAGGGCAGGCTTCGGCCTCCACGGTGCTCAACAAGCAATAATCCCCGGCCGCGATGGCCAAGGCACTGGACGGATCCCCGGTAATGGCCACCAGCCGCTGACCCCCCAGGCCCACCATGGGTAGGAGGGCCTTGATTTCAGGGGAATTCCCGCTCTGCGAGACCAGGATCAGGAGGTCATCGGGTTGGACCATGCCCCAATCGCCGTGAACGGCATCCGCCGCGTGCATAAACAAGGAGGGGGTACCGGTCGAATTCAGCGTTGCCGAAATTTTTTGGGCAATGATCGCGCTCTTACCAATGCCGCTCAAAACGACTCGACCCTTGCAGGTCAAAATCGCATCCACAGTCGCCGCCAACGGCTCGATCGGAAGATCCTTGAGGGCCAAAATGGCCTGGGCTTCCAGGTCCAAAACCCGCTGCGAAATTTTTTTTAGGCTCTGTAAATCCAAAATCAAATTTTATCGTTATCTTATGGTGGGCTTAGAAGTGAACCCTTCGGTCCACCCAGAACACAAAAATACCCTGATTTCCATGGCCGAAGGTCTAGTTCAAGAAAGCATCTCCCATCAGCTCCGCAGAGCCCTGAG
>RFPG01000320.1 GCA_009926245.1 Sphingobacteriia bacterium
TTGATGGAGGGCGATTTGGTGAATCATTTTCGTTTTGGGCAGGGGCGTATTGATAAACTCGAGGGAAGGTTACCGGATACCAAGGCAACTATTACCTTTGAACAATACGGAACCAAGCAGATTTTGCTCAAATTTGCCCGTCTAACCAAAGTTTCCGATACCGGCCCTGCCGGTGATTAACCTTTGTTTCTCTTACGGGGGGCAACCCCCACCGGCCTTTATGGAATACAATACGGCAAGACCCGCACTCAAAGTCCCCGAATACGGTCGGGGCATCCACCTGATGGCTGCTCATTTGCAGACTATCTCCGACAAGTCCCTCCGAACCAAGGCTGCTCAAAGTTTGGTCGAGGTCATGCACCAATTGAACGGCGGATCCCGCGATGGGGCCGATCACCAACAAAAACTTTGGGATCACCTTTTTGTGATGGCCGGGCACGATTTGGATGTGGATGCACCGTTTCCGCCCCCGGGGGATTTGATGCATCTGCGTCCAGAAACCCGTTTGCCGTATCCCAACAAAGCCATCCGCATCCGGCATTATGGACGTATTGTGGAATTGATGGTGGCCAAGGCAGTGATCATGGAAGCGGGCGATGAACGCAAAGCCTTTTGCGAAGCCATCGCCAATTTCATGAAAATGAGTTACCGCAATTGGAACAAGGTCCTTTTGAACGACGAAGTGGTCTTTGCGGATTTACTCAAACTTTCGGAAGGCCGCATCGCACTCAGCACCGAGGATACGGTTTTGGAAACCAAATTTGCCCCCTTGCCGAACCAAAACGAATACGCCCGTTCCGGCAAAAAACCATTCAAGAAAAAGCCCTTTTTCAAAAAGAAATTTCGTTCCTGATGAATCCAAACGGTCGCGATACCCTCCTCGTTGAAGGGGGTCACCCCCTCAGTGGTAACATTACTCCTCAAGGGGCCAAAAACGAAGCCTTGCAGGTCTTGGCTGCGGTCTTGCTGACCGAAGAAACGGTGACTTTGCATCGTTTGCCGGATATCCTGGATGTTCGCCATCTAATTGATTTATTGCGTGGATTGGGTGTGCGCATAGAGGATTTGGGTGGTGGCTCGATGCGATTCACGGCCAAGGACTTGGAACCATCTTTTTTGAAGGGCGATGCCTTTCGCAAAGGGGGTTCCGGCCTCCGGGGTTCCATTATGTTGCTGGGTCCGTTGTTTGCTCGACAGGGTTGGGCGATGGCGCCTCGACCCGGGGGAGACAAAATTGGTCGCCGTCGTCTTGATACGCATTTCACGGGTCTTCAGGCCTTGGGGGCTCGTTTGGTTCCTCTGGAAAACCAAGGGATGTATCGAGTGGAGGCTTCCGGCTTGCAAGGAACCCGTATTCTCTTGGACGAGGCCTCGGTGACCGGCACCGCCAATGTGATCATGGCCGCTTGCCTGGCCAAAGGCACGACGGTGGTTTACAACGCAGCTTGCGAGCCTTATATCCAGCAACTCTGTCGCCTGATTAATGCCATGGGCGGACGTATCGATCCCGATAGCATCGGTTCCAATCTCTTGCGCATCGAAGGGGTGGAGCGATTGCACGGCGCGGAACATCGTTTGTTACCGGATATGATTGAAGTGGGGAGTTTTGTGGGTTTGGCGGCCATGACACGTTCCCAAATCCGTATCTGCGATGCGGCACCTGCTGAGCTAGGAATCATCCCGGAGGTTTTTCGGCGGATGGGGGTTCAATTACAAATCGAAGGAGAGGATTTACTGGTACCCGCCCAGGATCATTACCGGATTGAACACTTTATGGACGGGTCCATATTGACGGTGGCCGATGCGCCTTGGCCGGGATTCACGCCGGATTTGTTGAGTGTC
>RFPG01000033.1 GCA_009926245.1 Sphingobacteriia bacterium
CCGCTGGTCCGTTCTTCGTACCATGCGGAGCGTCATCTTCATCCCCGCAATACCGGGGCAACCCTTTCGTGATTTCGCATTTTGTGATGATTTCCTCCAAAGATTTGCCGCCATTGGGTGATTGGGTCAAGGCCTGGGCCAAGAGGTACGGCCATACGGGCGCTATGAAACAAGAATTGTTACGAAATGCCTGGGAGCGAACCGTTGGACCTTCGTTGGCCTCCCGAACCCAAGCCTTTTGTTGGGACGGAGGTGGCATTGTTTGGGTCCGCATGATGGATGCAGCCTCTCAACAAGAGGTGCATCTGCGTCAGCGCGAATGGCTGGATGCTTTGCGTAGCGGAGAGGAATGTGCGCATCTCCAGGAAATACGAACTTATTAATTTGATATGAGCAGACTTGTTTTGGTCCGGCACGGACAATCCCAATGGAACCTTGAAAATCGTTTTACGGGATGGGTGGATGTAGAATTAACCGAGAAGGGCAAAGAAGAAGCCAGAAACGCAGGCGTTAAGTTGGCCGGTATGTCTTTTGACCGGGCCTTTGTCAGTGGACTGTGGAGGGCCGCCGATACCCTCTCGTTGATATTGGAAGAAACCGGGCAGAGTCATTGCCCCATTACGGCAGATCCCGCCCTCAACGAACGTATGTACGGGGAATTGCAAGGCCTGAACAAAGACGAAACGGTGGCCCGTTTTGGGGCCGATCAAGTGCATCAATGGCGACGGAGTTACGATGTGCCGCCACCCGGTGGGGAGAGCCTCAAGGACACAGCGGCCCGCGTTCTGCCTTATTACAAGGCGATGATCGAGCCTTTGTTGCGACAAGGTCAGAACCTTCTGGTTGTTGCCCATGGAAATTCGCTGCGAGCCCTCATCATGGAACTCGAAAAACTAACACCCGAACAAATCTTACAGTTTGAGTTGCCAACCGCGACACCGCGGGTTTACCTTTTGAATCAAGACCTGGGAATAGAATCGGCCCAAACTCTATGAATGCGGGTTCAACCCTAAATTGCAACATGAACTGGAATTACGGATCGGATCGCGAAGCGGTCGACGGACTCAAAAAACTCTACGGAGATTTCTTGCGCGAAACAGGAAAGGTTCTGGTCGGCCAAACCGAGGCCATTCATTCCGTATGGATGGCTTTGTTGGCCAACGGCCACTGTTTTTTGGTCGGTGTGCCAGGTCTTGCCAAAACCACCTTGGTTCAGACGATTAGTGCGGTCCTTGATTTGGATTTCAAACGAATCCAGTTTACGCCGGACCTAATGCCCGGCGACATTACCGGTTCTGAAATCCTGGACGCGAGCCGGCAGTTCCGTTTTGTGCCGGGTCCCCTCTTTGCGAACATGGTTTTGGCGGACGAAATCAACCGAACCCCGCCCAAGACGCAATCGGCCTTGCTGGAGGCGATGCAGGAACGGCAATTAACCGTTGCCGGTCAGACCTACGCTTTGCCGTCGCCCTTTTTTGTTTTGGCCACCCAAAACCCCATTGAACAGGAGGGAACCTACCCATTACCCGAAGCGCAGCTGGACCGTTTCATGTTTCAGATCCAGATGGGTTATCCGACCTTGGCCCAGGAGGTGACGGTGGTTCGCCAAACCACGATGCCTCGGAGCGAATCCCCCGCCAAAGTCTTGGATGCCGCAGGGCTTCTGTATTTTCAAGAACTGATCCGCCGAATGCCGGTGACCGACCATGTTGTGGAATACGCGGTCCGCTTGGCGGCTTCGACCCGGCCTGGAACCGAATACGCGGCCCCATGGACCCAAGAATTGGTGCAATGGGGTGCCGGCCCACGGGCCTCCCAATACCTGGTTCTGGGCGCCAAATGCCATGCCGCCACCCTAGGCAAATACAGCCCGGACATCGAAGATGTGCAGGCGGTGGCAGCCGAGGTATTGGCTCACCGCATGGTCCTGAATTACAAAGCAGAGGCCCAGGGATTGCGCCCGCAGGATCTCGTCGCCCGTTTGCTGACCGATTCGGGTTTTGGCACGAAATTTGATACCAAAAGGTAAACCAACTCGTTAACCTCCTTAAATCACAACCTTATGTCTCTGGTCCTCATGCTCGGTATCATGCTAGCCTCTTGGCTGGTCGGTGCTCGTTTCAAAAGTCGCTTCAAGCTTTATGCTGCAACACCCTTGTCTTCCGGCCTGACCGGTGAGGAAGTTGCTCAGCGCATGCTTGCGGAACACAACATCAAAGATGTCCAAGTCATCTCGACAGGTGGGCAGTTGACCGACCACTACGATCCAACCAAGCGGACGGTGAATCTGAGTCAAGAAGTTTATTACGGGCGCTCGGTGGCCGCGGCGGCGGTTGCTGCTCACGAAGTGGGTCATGCGGTTCAGCATGCCACCGCTTATTCGTGGTTGCAATTCCGCTCGGCCATGGTACCTGCACTCAGTGTTACAAGCAGAATCATGCCATGGATTCTCTTGGCCGGTGTATTTACATTGCAGGCCTTTCCTCAACTACTATTGTTGGGTATTATCCTTTTTGCAGGAACGACGTTGTTCACCTTTGTGACCCTGCCGGTTGAATTCGATGCATCGCGTCGTGCTTTGGCGTGGTTGGATCGCAGCAATATTGCCCAGAGCCAACAACATACCATGGCCAAGGATGCTTTGAATTGGGCCGCGATGACCTATGTGATCGCTGCACTTTCATCCCTGGCTACCCTCTTGTATTACGTTTCGATTTTCATGAATCGTAGGGACTAAGTTCCAGGCACCGTTGTTGACCGATACCCATTGCCATCTCTACGCTGACGCCTATGGCGATGACCTTCAGGCGGTTCTGCAGAGGGCTGCATCGGTCGGTGTTACGCGAATTTATTTACCCAATGTTGACAAGGCAACCTTGGAACCCATGCGTTCTTTGGTGGAGGGCTACCAAGGCCCCATCCAACTGAGAACCATGCTGGGTTTACACCCCTGCTCGGTCGAAGAGACGTGGGAGGAGGAATGGGAGGTCATCGAGGCTCTTTTGAGAGCAACCCACCTTTCCTCCAAAGGAGCGGTGGCGGTTGGTGAAATTGGACTTGATTTGTATTGGAGGCAGGACAATTTGGCTTTGCAAAAGGCTGCCATGATGGCGCAAATTCAAACGGCCATTCAATTGAATTTGCCTGTTTGCTTTCATTCACGCAACAGCTTGGAGCACTTATTGGACTGCACGGCTGGTTTGGAGTTTGGGGCGGTCTTTCATTGTTTTAGCGGAACCAAGGAACAGGCCGATACGATTCTTCAAAGAGGCCAATACCTGGGCGTTGGGGGAACCCTCACCTTTGGATCCAACCGTGCTCTGAGGGATGTGATTGCTGGGGTGGACCGGAACCGGGTGATCCTCGAAACAGACGCTCCATACTTGGCGCCGGTACCCCACAGGGGCCAGCGCAACGAACCTGCCCATGTCTCCTTGGTGGCCAAAGAACTCGCGACACTCTGGGATATGGATATCGAAGAGGTGGCCGAAAGAACGACCCACAATGCCTTGGCATTGTTTGAGCCAGAACAGACCCAAACCACCAAAAACGCCCATGCCTAATACGGGAAAAGGGGTTTTGGTATTGTACACCGGGGGAACGGTGGGAATGCGCCAAGGTCCGCAGGGTTTGGTTCCTGCATCGGTGGACGAGGTCTTTGGGCAGTTGCCGGCTTCGTTGCTATCGGGACAAAACGCCCCGACCTGGAGGTCGCTTGAGAATCCATTGGATAGTTCGGATTTGCAGCCGGAACATTGGCAACAGATGGCTGGAATTTTGGCGGAATCTTACGAGCAATTCGAGGGTTTTGTGGTTTTGCACGGGACCGATACCATGGCCTATACGGCTTCGGCTTTGTCTTTTATGTTGCAGGGCTTGTCCAAGCCGGTGGTACTCACCGGATCCCAATTGCCTTTGGGTCATCGTCGAACCGATGCCGTCCATCACTTGAATTCGGCTTTGGAATTTGCCATGGCCCAAAAGGACAACGGGGAACCCCGCTTGCAGGAGGTCTGCCTGTACTTTCATAACAAAGTTTACCGCGGTAACCGCTGTCGAAAGAATCAGGCCAGCGGTTTTGACGCCTTTGAATCTCCCAATTATCCGGCCCTCGCAACGGCGGGGACCGCCTTGCGTTTTGATGAACAAGCGATGGATCAAGGCCTTCCAACATCGTCCCTTCGCTCGTTGTGTTATCGACCGGCCCTGGATTCCAGCATAGCGAGCCTGCGCATGTTTCCTGGCCTGAATCCATCATTGGTTCACGGAATAACCGAGCAAACCGGGGTTCGGGTTTTGTTACTGGAAGGCTATGGAACCGGCAATATTCCTCCTACACCGGCTTTGGTGGAGGCCCTGCGGACTTTTGTTATCCGAGGAGGTCGGGTCGTTGCCCTTAGCCAATGCGTGGGCGGCTTTGTGGATTTGGAAAGGTACCGTAGCGGTCGTCAACTGCTGGACCTGGGCGCCATACCGGGAAGGGATATCACCTTCGAAGCGGCCCTCACCAAATCCATGCACATCCTAGCGAATCCGACGAACGACTCAGAGGATTCGAACCATGACTTTGCAGAGCGCTTTGGCCAAAGCCTGGCCGGAGAAATTAGCTTCGGCTCCGAGAACGACCCCAACGACGCATAAGCCCAGGCAGATCCGCTTCGCGGTACACCTTTCGGATTTCTTGGAAGTCGTAGCTTAGGCCAAAGTGAATTTGGACATAGCTGTCAGGCAGAAAACCCATGGTCCTCCGTTGCTTGGAAGGCATATTCCGAAATAATTGACCAAGCGAGTAGGGCGTGCCTTCGCCGGTGGTGGAATTGACGACGGTTGGGTTTTCGGGTAGCACGAGGTTGGCATTGGCTTTGGACCATTCGGTATAATTGTTGGCGTACAATTGTCCGGGACCAAAATCATCGAGATAATCGGTGAGGGGCAGGTTCCATTTGACTTCACCAAAGAAGCGTAGTCCGTTGTTACGGTACGAAATCCGACCCATGCCGTTGAGCAAAATGGCGTAGGGACCGTATTCATAGAGATTAACATCCACGTTGACTGGATTGCTCAGAATGAGCCCGGGCTTGAAATTTTGGCCCTCGGTACCGACGGTGCGCAGGGGGATCAAAGCGACCGAATCTCGGTTGATGGCACGGTCTCGGTTGTATGAAACCACTCGGTAGGGGTCAAAACGAATCAACCCGGCTCCCCAACCATAATCAAAACTCCAACGGGTTTTGTTACGAAAGGCAAGGGGTGCCGTGTAGATTTGGTTGTAACTCAACCCAAAAACATGGGTTCTGAACGATACTTGACTTTGATCGTCCACGGTGTAACGCTTGAAACTATTATCAACGAGTACGGTTTCTTTGATACGTCCAAAGGCGAAAGCGGCCGTTCGGTCCAACATTCCTACCCTGCTGAAGTGACCTTCGATACGGAAGGAACGAAGAGGCTTGGTTTTCTTTTCGTAGGCGATGCTCCAGCTGCGGTCCAAAAAGGTGGGGATGCCGTATTGGTACTTGAGGTCCCCCATATAAAAGGCCAGTCCTGTAGAGAAACTTAGTTCCTGTTCGGGGAAGCTAGGACGCAAAACCAAGGAGGCGCTTCCTTCAACAGCCTCCACTTTTTTGCGAAGCAATTGAAATTCAAGTTTTCCGATCACCGTATCGGATGAACCTGGTTTGATCATTTTGGCAAGCACATCTTTGGGGACCAGACTATCTCTTTCTGGGTCCATATTGTTCATGCCTGCCAATTGGTTGACCATGGTTTCGTACTCCATGCGACCCACGAGCGTATCATCGGCTGAAACCGGATCGCCGTCCCCAAGGGTTTTGCGGATGGGCTGGAGGAGAATGCGTAGATTGTCATTTTCAAAAACCAGGTACGATGGAATACCACGACCACGGATCTCAAGCAATAGGCTGTCGGCCGATAAGGAGCGTTGGTGTTCGATCGCTACACCTCCGGCGCCGAAGACCTGAACCGCCCCACAATTCGGACTGTAACCAACCAATAGAATACTTTTACGAGTTGCCTTTGCAACCTTGGGGTTGCATGGAGGCGCTACGGAGTTGGAAGCGATGGCATTTTTGACCAGGAGCTTGGGAAGTCGAGGGTTCACATTCCGGTCCATGACTTGCAAACCTCCTTCCGCTGTAACATCGTTGACCGCTAAGGTCTGTGTTGAAAGCCCCGATGCGGAGAGGGCATAAGCAGCACCGGTGGAGGTAAAGTTTCGGTCAAAGTACAAGCCGGATACGCGGACCCTTTCGGACTTGAGTTGTTCGGACAACCCCATGTGCAACATCCCCAGGGGGTCGCCTTCGGAGTTTTCGTAGTTGTGGTAGAAAGAGAGATTTTCGAGGTTCCATTCGGTCCCGTTCCCCCCGATTTTTTCAAAAAACAAACCCGAAAAATTGTTAAAGAATCGCGCATTCTTCAAGGTGACGTTGACTTTTTCGTTGGCAGGGTTGAGAAGAGGATGGTGCACCATCAGCGCTGGCTGAAGGCGCCCGCAACGCGATACCTTGAAATCTTGGATTTCGACCCGACCGCGGTTCCAAAAAGGCTCGAAGTGCAAGGCTTGATCCAAACGATCAAACCACACATCGCGAATTCGGATCGAAGCCTTGGGGTTGTTACCGGTGACAACGATCCCTTTGCCGGATTGTTCACGAAACAAGGAGCCTATCATCACCGTGCGGCCAGTCGCCGGTTGAATCACCAAGGTACCTTCCACCCAAATCGAGGCTTGAGGCATTAAAAGAACATGGGTGTATCGGCTGAGGTCCAAGGTTTGATTGGGTCCTACGGTGAGGGTTTCTCGGAGGATCAGGGTATCGGAGGACTGCGCGTGCAGTGGTGATGCGTGACTTAGCCCGATTAGGATACCCAGGCTCATCAAAATAGCATGAACAAAACGGTGGTGCATAGGTGATAGTTGAAGCAATTTTATTGAACGGTCACAAGGACAGGGTCCGGGTATTGGATGATTTGATCACCAGCCCGGAGGGTGATATTGGAAAAGCCCAGCAGGACGGTTCCTTTGCGGTCTTTGAAGCTTTTGGAAGAGAACCCGGCTTGGTTGACGTTGAGCTCTTGGGGGTCTCCTCCGATTTTGCGAACGGTGTAGCCTGTGACGACGTAAGGCGATTGTAAAAAAGCCGGATGCGATCCGATGAGGCTGAGGGTACGTTCAGACAAAAAGACGGACTTGGGGAGAATATTACCCGGGGCCATGTTCAGGCTCAAATGGGGTCGGGGAATTTCTTTCACAAAAACCGAATCCATAAACAGTAGGCCGCTTGCGTCCACAATCTCAAGCCTGCACCATCCGGTTTTTTGGGGCGTAAAGACCAAAGTGTCCTTATCGGCCAGGTAGGTAGCCGATGGATCTTGGGCACAGACGACCTTCAGTCCGGGTTTGGAAGGGAGCTTAACCGATTGACGGTAGGGGATCCCCCTGTAACACACGTTGATGTTTTGACTCCCCGGTTTGGCAAAGGAAGCCGCTTGCACATCAATGATCAGGGTTTCTTTTTTGGTGGAACCTTTGATGGCAATGATGTGAAAACCTGCCGACGTGGGTTTGAATTGAATGCCGTCTTTTGATAGGCGGGTTAAACCCCGGAGGCTTTGCCCCTCCCGGACCACATCAACGGATTGGATGCTATCCCCGACTATTTTGAAAAAAACCGAATCCCCGACCGGCATGCTGGCACATTCAGCCAACAAGACCAACGAAGGCTGTCGGAGGGCGGGGCTGTTGGAGGAAATATTTCCCTGGGATAAAATCACCGATTTGAGTCGGTATTCCTCCACAAAAAGCAAGGCCAAATCCAAGGGAACGTCTTTGAATCTGTTACGAACCCAGGTTGCTGCAGGTATTTTTTTCTCGACGATGTCTCGAATTTCGTCTTCGAACAAACGAGCAAACAAGGCTTTGCGAGGATTGGATGCGGGTAATTCTTCATAAACCTTTTGGAGGTCAACGATGGCCTCATAAAGGCGATTTCCCAAACCCGTTCCGATGAGTAGGCGTTGGGTATACGATTTGTTGGTGAGACTTTGAACCGATTGGGCCAAGTCCACTCCTTCCCGGATAGCGCTTTGTTCCAATTCTACGGAAATGGCTTGTACTTCTTTGTTGAATTCGCGGTTTTCGGCCGGCAGGTTGGCTGTATCCAATTCTTTGAAGAAAAAACGAACGCCTCGCACCGAACCAATCCAGTCCTCGGGGATACTCATCACAAAAAAGGTCACCATCGTCAGGTACATCAGCCCGATGAATTTGAAACGTAGCAATTTGGATTTGCGAACCAGCATAGGATAGGGCCGTTAAATCTGGAGGGTGGCGATTCAGGATTTGACGTAAAAAAACGGATTGCCCGAACCTTCGGTTTTGCCGTTCATATTGATAAGCCTGATGTTACGAAAAACGAAGGTGGTTCCTTTGGGAGCCGATTGGTACAGGCGGTGCATTTCGTTTCGAAAGAAACGGGTATTGCTTTTCATGGTAACAGGGGCCTCCCCCGGCTTGTAGGCGATTAATTGAAATTGAAGGACCTGCCAAGAAGAGCTTTCGGCCTCCAGGCAATGGGCGTTGGCAATGTTGACCGTATCCCCGCTGATATCCCGAAGCTGCACCCTCAAGGCAGGAGGGCGGAGGGCCACCAACGTGCGCAGATCCGCCGTTTGGCCTTGGTACATCAGGCGTAACGTAATGCGACCTTCTTCGCGAGCGGTGATGCGCAGGGACGATCCGTTTTGGTCGATCTGTGCATCCGCGGATACAACACGGAAGTCAGCAGGCCGGCTGTATTCGCTCAAATCCAGGGTGAGTTCCAAGGGGATGCCTACATAGGCCGCGATTTCTTGTTTGCTTTCCAAGAATCGAAGACGGGGTTTGACCACCGCAAAGGTGTGGGTGATGGTTTCCTCCCCGCAGCGAGCTTGGAGGGTGTATTCGCCGCTGGCGCTGGGCGAAAAATCATAATCAAAAAAGATGTCTTGACCCAAACCTTCAAGGGGTTGTCCGTTCACCATAACATCTGGTTGAATGGAATCCCGGCTGTAAAAACGAAATGGAATCTTTTCGCCCAGATAGTACGAGTTTTTGAGTACCTGCAGGAGTTGGAGATTGCGAACACTGATTTGGTTCACCAAGGTGCCTGTGCGCAGTTCCTGCTTGAGGTAGCGCATGGCCTCCAGCAAAAAGCGGGATTCCATTTCCCCCAGGAGCAATGGAAAAGCTCCGTTGGGAAAATCATTCCCTTCGCCTAAATTGAGAACATAGGCTCCGTTGCGATCGCTTGGTGCCAGGTGCAGCAAAGATGCTAAATCACCGCGAGCCTGCTGTGGATAAAGCTGCAACCACTCGTTCAATCGGACTTCCAATCCGTTCCATTGCTTTTTCTTGAGATTCTTGAAATAAGTAATGCTTTTGAGCCAGGCCAAGTCAAAGCCTGTTTTGGAGTGCATCGCCTCAAAATGACTGCGCGTTGAATCAAAGGCGACGGCCACCTCCAGGACCAAGTT
This sequence comes from Sphingobacteriia bacterium, assembly GCA_009926245.1. Lineage (GTDB taxonomy): Bacteria > Bacteroidota > Bacteroidia > UBA7662 > UBA7662 > SYHX01. The sequence goes on from RFPG01000033.1 coordinate 9,538, forward strand.
CTTGTAGTGACGGTCTTCGGTACCCGTGGGTTGGTAATCGTTAAGTTGCAGAATCAGACGCTGATTGAGTTCGTTCAGGGTTTGACCCGAACGAGGGATTCTCGTAACATAGTTAGAATCACCGCTAAAAGCGTAAAAAATGATAAAAACCAGGTACAAAAACGAAAGCTTCCGGAAGGTCCAGAATTGCTTTTGAGATATCGCGGTGTATTCGGCCATCTTATCGCCCGCTTAGCTCGCTAAATTTCTGGTTAAGGCGCTTGAGATGATCGTTGTACTTTTCGATTTCCCGGTTCATGTTTTCCATGGACTGCATGGATTGCGAGGCGATGCCGGCATTTTTGTCTAAGTGGCTGCTGAAAGCCTGCAGGGATTGTTGCATTTGCTGGACTTGCTGACCCAGTTGGTCAAATTTTTGCTGTAAATCCGGGGAGGCAACACCGGCAGACATGCCTGTTGCCGTTCCGGGAAGGTTGGAAGCTGCGTTCTTGTCCACCAGCTGAGGAAAAACATTTTCCCATGCGTATTCTTTCTCGGCTTTGGTTCGTTCAAAGGCCGAAACCAAGAAAACCACCGCTTCGATGGCCAAGCCTACAATGAACAATTCGGTGGCGTATTCCCAACCGACAAATTTGAACATAGAGGCAATCAGAACGATGGCAGCGCCAAAACCGTAAAAGAAAGTAATGGGGTCCAGTTTTCCTTGGGATGGTTGGTTGTTAAGGCTCATGGGATGGGTTTTATGAAGGACGTTGTGATTTTATTTTTTGAGAAGGCTTGCTTGGAATTCGTTCCAATAATTGGTTTGTTTGGCATAGGCCTTGCGGAAGGCCCATTGGACGGAAACAAACAAAACAAGGATAGCCGCAGCTAAAACGGCTAGGATGGTCAAGAGTTGACGATTTTTGATCGACTGCAGACCGTCTTGGAATTCCTGAATGGCTTTGTTTTGTTCTTGGTATTTAGCCTCAAAGCCCTCGAGCGCGATGTTGAGGGCTCTTTCATTTTGTCCCAATTTGGCAATGTTATCGGCAATTTGAAGGTTGAGCGAATCAACATTTCTGCGATAGGAAGCGTTTTGAGCCTGAACCAGTTTTTGAAGAGCCGTGATTTCTCGGTTGGCCCTTCGAAGGGATTCGTTGAGTTCGGCATCTGCGTTGGATGTGGAACTTGGGCCTGGGTTTTGGGCCATTAGTGGAACATTGGTCAGCAGAGTCAGGATGCCCAACAGGCCCAACAGGCTGGTTA
>RFPG01000321.1 GCA_009926245.1 Sphingobacteriia bacterium
AGATTCTCAAAAATGGGTTGTTGAATACTTCAAGAAAAAATTGAAGCAACCCATATCTGATGCAGCTCTCAAAACTTGCCAAACCAATTTCGGTTTCATATGCCGTATGGTAACTAACGGCACGATTCTGCAAGATAAAGATATTATCTGGTTCGATAACCATATCAAGCGCCTGCTGGCAATCGAAGATAAAGCAGCAGTCGTTGATGCAGAGAAACCAAAAAATGTAATCAATATCCAAGACCGTATCCGTGAGAAAGCATCCGATTGCATCGGTGAGTTGGAAGGTGCATTCGATGATTATATGCTTTCAAACTTTAAAGAAAATATTTCACCATACGGCATTATGCATACTCGCGGCATGAAAGGTATGCATGTCACGCATATTATAGAATGGGCTAAGAAGATTCGCGCTCAGTATGATGAAGCACTACATACAAAAGATGAGCAGCTGCGTGAAGGTTACTCTAACTTTACAAAACCCGATTTGATATCGGCGTCCTAACGAATATTACCCCCGATCATTTGGATCGCTACGGTTATCGCATGGAGAATTATGTGCAATCCAAATTTAGATTGGTTCGTAACATGGATCAACGAAGCGCCTTCGTTTGGTGCAGCGATGACGCCTACAGCCGCCAAGGCCTGGATCAAGTGACCACCAAGCCTTTTCAAACCTATACCGTATCATGGAATCGTTCTTCCTCCTTTGGAGGAGGGGCCTATACTCTTGACTCTCAACTGCAATTAGAAATTAACGACGAACTTATGTCCATCCCTCTGAATGAATTGGCCCTGGTTGGCCGGCACAATGCGTACAATTCCATGGCAGCGGCTGTCGTCGCTCAATTGATGGAAGTTCGCAAAGAAAGTATCCGCGAGAGTTTGACCAATTTTGATCAGCTGGAGCATCGCCTCGAAAAAGTAGGCCGCATCCGGGGGGTTGATTATATCAACGATTCCAAGGCGACCAATGTCAATTCTACCTGGTATGCCTTGGAATCCATGGACAAACCGGTCCTCTGGATTGCGGGGGGTGTGGACAAGGGAAACGATTATACAGCTTTGTATGATTTGGTAGCTTCCAAAGTTAAAGTTTTGATATGCATGGGCAAAGACAACCGGGCCCTTCACGAGGCCTTCGCCGGCAAGGTGCCCGTGATTGTCAATGTATCCGGTATGCAGGAATGTGTTCAAAGAGCCTATCAATTGGCCCAAAAAGGGGACGCTGTTTTGTTATCACCCGCTTGTGCCAGTTTTGATTTTTTTGAGAATTACGAGGACCGGGGTCGTCAGTTCAAGTATTTTGTTAACCAACTCTAGCGAATCAATCGCCCCATGATGAACCGTTGGTCGGCTTTATTCAAAGGAGATCGGGTCCTCTGGATTCTGATAGGGCTCCTTATGCTCAGCTCCTTGCCACTGATTTATTCATCCACCGGCCAATTGGCACTGAGGGAGTACAATGGAAACACCGAGCGTTCCTTGTTGGCGCATGGGTTCAAATTATTGTTAGGAGGCGTCATCATGCTTTTTGCCCACCGGCTTCCTTACCTGTGGCTGGGTCGTTTATCGGCCTGGGGGGTGTATATCGGCTGCGCCATTCTGGCGGTGACGCTGGTTTATGGGCAAACCATCAATTCGGCCTCCAGGTCTTTGGTGATTCCTTTTACGAATATCAGCTTCCAGGCATCGGATCCAGCTCGATTTTTATTGATATTGTGGCTGGCCCGGGGTTTGGCTTTGTTACAAAAAGACGAGCGAATTCGGCGATTCCGGGGTGGTTGGATGCATTTGTTAGGGGGGTTGATGGTAACGGCTCTTT
>RFPG01000322.1 GCA_009926245.1 Sphingobacteriia bacterium
ATCTCCATGGATGCACCCTTTATTCAAGGCGAAGAGAACACCTTGTTGGATGTCCTCATTAACGAGGATGCCCCCAAATCGGATGGTCTATTGATGCAAGAATCCTTGGCCAACGAAATCGAACGCTCCCTGGCCACCTTGACCGAAAGGCAAAAAGAGGTTATCAAACTGTATTTTGGAATTGGTATTGACCACTCCATGTCGTTGGAGGATATAGGAGAGCGATTTGACCTGACCCGCGAACGGGTTCGTCAAATCAAAGACAAAGCCTTGAAGCGCTTGAGACATACATCGCGCTCCAAAATGCTCAAGAGTTACCTGGGATAATCAGCCCCCTCAACGGGGTTTCACCTTGGCGCGATCCCATGCCGCCTGCATGGCTTCCATAGACATCTCTGTGATGCTGATTCCTTGTTCGGCCGCTTCCTTTTCGATCGTCTCAAAACGTCGTATGAATTTTCGATTGGCCGCTTCCAAGGCATTTTCTGCGGGTATACCGGCGAATCGGGCTGCGTTCACCAAAGAGAACATCAGATCACCCCATTCTTCCGCTCTTTGTTCGGGATTTTCGGCGGCCAAGATTTCGTCTAATTCCTCCCTGACCTTGCCCAAGACATCCTCCATGTTGGGGAAATCAAAGCCAATGCCAGCGGCTTTCTCTTGAACACGCATGGCTTTGACCAAGGCGGGCAAGGAACGAGGTACCCCTTCGAGGACCGAACGACGGCCCTCCTGCAACTTAATCTTCTCCCAATTGGCTTTGACCTGCTCCGGGGTATCGGCTTGAACATCCGAATACAAATGAGGGTGCCTTCGTATGAGCTTGGCACACATCGCATTCAGGGATTCGCTAAGCTCCAGGCTGCCGTCCTCTTGGCCTAATTTGGCATAGAACAAGAGATGCAAAAACAGATCCCCCATCTCACCGGATACCCCGGCCCAGTCTCGTTCTGCGATGGCATCGGATAATTCATAGACCTCTTCAATGGTCAGCGATCGCAGGGACTCAAAGGTTTGCTTGCGGTCCCAGGGACAATGTTCCCGGAGTTGATCCATGATGCGTCGCAGCCGCTCGAAGGCAGCCAATGCAGGGTCGTTCGAAGGGTATGGAGCTCCCGCAGCAGGGGGGGTTAAAGGCAGAACCTGGGGCATGGCGAAAAGGATACGAGAAGACGGAGATGAGTAAGGATGAGGAGCTCTATGAGGAGGATGGGGACGTGTGTAGAATACCAAAAATACGGCACGGGTGCAGCGGGTCCTTGCCTAAATTTGCAGTTGTTATGGAAACCTTGCTACCCGTTTTTGTTTTGACATTGGTCTTTATGAGCCTTGGCTTTGCTGGGCTGGCCATTCGCATGTTTTTTATCAAAAAAGGGGAATTCCGGGGTACCTGTTCCTCCCACAATCCTTTGCTAAGAGAACGCGGCGTGGATTGTGCCGGTTGCCCGAATCGCTACTTGGACCGCTGCCCCGCTACCCAATCCTGATAAAAAGGATCATCGCGAAGGCCGGGTGTTGCGTAAAGTCGGTAAGGTGCTTGGGGGGAAGGGTTCGGGGATGATCCCACCAAGATTGCGTTGATTTCAGGGTGTTTTTCGAGCATTGCAATGGCCCCTTTCCAGCCCAATGCCATGCAAGCAGTCGCGTAGGCATCGGCCATCATGCAATTTTCGGTAACAACCGTCGCTGCAAGGACGTCGGTGGGTGTAGGATAACCGGTGGATACCTGAAGAGTATGGGCCATTTTCTGGCCCTTGTGCATGTAAAAATTGCGATAATTCCCGGAGCTGGCCATGCTAAG
>RFPG01000323.1 GCA_009926245.1 Sphingobacteriia bacterium
CGGGCAAGGCCGCATCCCAAGCCTGCCGCTCCTGGTCCGAGAGCCGTCGCAAGGTCCAACGTTCCGCGAATTTTGACGCAGTCCTTGGGCGAGGCGGCCCTTCAAAAATAGAAGAATTCAGACTTGGTATTAAAATTCGATAACAATGTTCAAATATTTTCTCCCAACCCTCCCATCCAGGACCTGCCGATGAATTATGCCATAACAACGAAAAATATCCACCGTATCGACGATACGATTCCAATACCTTGGCCACCCTTGGGGGAGCGGTATCAAGTTCCAAGCCCATGTAATGATTCAGGGTCACATCCATCAGGGCCACCGGGTGCATTTGGAGAGGAAGGGGCGATTCGGTATTCAAATCGTACCACCCAAAGGAATGCGCCGTTCCGGCTCGGAACCCAATCGCTTCGGCATAGCCCATGCTGTAATCCCTTCGAACCCCCCAGGCCACCAAGCGAGCCGGCTGTCGTGTTACTTCCAGGGAAAGGTAGTGTTGCCGCGTATCCAAGGCCTCGTCCCCACCGGCCAAGGCCGACCAGGCCTGGATTTCGAGCCGAGCCGCCTTGTCGTCACGGTTGGAGCGCAGGGAAGGATGCCAACCCAGTTGAGCACCGCCCAGCCTCAGGTAACGAGCCAAACAACGAAGGTAGGGGCTGCTTGGATGATGGGCCGGATCCAGGCGATCGTAGGACCCGGTCAAAAGCATGAACAAGGGCGGTCGAGCGCGAATCAAAAGGGCTGGGTTTCCGCCAACCCCGCCCTGGGCCGCTCGAGCAATCTCGGCGTGCCAAGATTCCAGGCGGGCATAGGTATCGTAGGGGTCGGGTTTTTGCCTGCTCAAAACCATCCAGCGATCAAGCAAATCACGCCATTGTCCGCGAATCAATTCCCGCAACATTCCTCCTGCCTGTCGAAGGAGGGGTTTGCCCAAATAACTGTAACACAAATCAACATCTACCCCGGGTTGTATCGTTAGGGTTGGTTGAAGCCGTTGGATTTTAGGGAATTGCGATTCAATCCATGTCCACAATTGTTCAACATAGGCATCGGCGGGCGCCTCTTCCAGAACCCCCGCCTGGTAGAGCAAGGACTGAGAGGCTTGGAAACGACCGTAGGCATCCCTCGCCGGATTTTGGTACTCTTCGTAACGGGAAAGCATCCAAAAAATCCCCGCCAAGGGGTCGTGACCCAAGGCATGTTCGGTAGGAAACAAACCACTGCCAACCTCCTTGGACAGCGCCAAGGGCCGGATCCCTTCCTCGAACAAAAGCTCAGCGGCGACCAAGGCAGCCGTAGGCCCGGCTTCGGCCTCAAGGCCCTGGAGAAATTCGGGATTTCCGTAACACAAAACGCCCAAGGCCTCCCCGTCGGCCTCGTTGGGGGCCTGTTCCCTGCATTCGTAGGGAATCCCCAAGCGCTGACCCAAGACCCAGTCCAGGGTATAGAGAAGGCGAGGGGTTCGGCGAGGAACCCAAACGAGCAACCTAGGGACGGGGGATTCCATAAGTAAACTTAGTTTGTTTTCGGCGAGCCCAAGCATCGCGGAGGTTCAGACTGAATTCGCTTTGGCGTTGCGCTTGGCCTTCCCTATCCAGTTTGCGAGCCAAATAAGCCTGCTCGCTGTGACCCCCTGCCGGCACCAAACAGAGATGCAAAGCGGGCATGCCTTGGCTTTGGTTCCAAACCGCGTAATCCATGAGGCTGGAATAACCCGGGCGGCTAATGATCAAGCCCGCTCCCGCCATCAAGGTCGCCAACGTGGTATCGTCCGGCGAGTTCCA
>RFPG01000324.1 GCA_009926245.1 Sphingobacteriia bacterium
AGCGGGGGGCCCGCAGAGGGCGGGGCAACGTGCGCTGCCGGTGGCTGCCACGGTCCAGCCTCCAACACAGTGGTCAACACCCTGATCAGCACCAGCCCTTCGTTGGCATCCGGTTATATCCCCGGTGCTACGTATTCCATCACCATCACCGTTTCAGGGAGCGGTTCCAAGGGTTTTCAATTCAGCGCGCAATCTTCCTCGGGCAACCCATTGGGTACGCTCACGGTCCCTGCTTCGCTTCAAATTCAGCAAAATCGATGGGTGACCCATCGTTCAGCCGTCAGCGGTTCCCAGGCAACCTGGACCTTTAACTGGGTAGCACCGGCCGCAGGTAGCGGAACCGTTGGCTTTTATGCCTGCGGTATTTCGGGACGCAACAACAGTTTGGTTCGGCAGACCCTGAGCATCCCCCAGAGCACCGTATCGGTCAACGAAATCGCCGTGAAGAGCCCGGTCCGCTGCTGGCCGCAACCCGCTCGAAACGAAATCAACCTTGGCTGGGAGCAGCAAGCCCCCGCCAAAGCCCGTTGGGAAATCCTGACCATGGACGGCAAGTCGGCCCAGCGCTGGCCTTTCCAAAACCTGGAATCCGGATCGCTCCAAGAACGACTCGACCTAAACGGCTTGAATTTGGCATCAGGAACTTATTACCTACAGCTCCTAGATAACAATGGTCAAAGCCTTTTGAGGCAAAAAATCACCGTTCACCCCTAAGCATAGGACCTTCTTTAGAAGACCTTCTTGCCGGCCTTAAGAAAGCGAACTTCCTTCTCGCTTAGGTAGCGCCAATGGCCCCGAGGTAGGTCTTTTTTGGTTAGACCGGCATACGAAACCCGATCTAATCGTTGAACATCGTAACCCAGGTGCTCAAAAATTCGGCGAACGATTCTGTTTTTACCGCTGTGCAAAGACAGACCTACCAACTTTTTGTCGCGGGGTTCGGGCCAAGCCAAGGCGTCAACCCGCGCCAAGCCGTCTTCCAAAGGAACCCCCTCCAAAATTTGAGAAAAATCCTTCTGCGACAGGGGCTTATCCAATTCAACCGCGTAAATTTTTGCTATTTCGGAGGAAGGGTGGGTTAATTTTTGAATTAAATCACCATCGTTGGTTAATAGCAACAAACCTGTGGTGTTACGATCCAAACGGCCTGCTGGAACAATGCGTTCACTGGTCGCATCTTCTACCAATTCCATCACGGTTCGGCGATTTTCGGGATCGTCCATGGTTGTGATATAATCCTTGGGCTTGTTTAACAATACATAAACATAGCGTCGTAGGGTCAAGACCTCCCCGTCGTAACGAACCACATCGTCCGCATTGACTTTGGTACCCAAAACATCGGCGACTTGTTCGTTAATCGTAATCCGACCGGCACTAATCAACTCATCCGCCGTTCGACGGGAACAAAGCCCGGAAAGGGATACATAGCGATTGACTCGCATCGGCCAAGCCAAGGCATCGCTGGACTTCGCTGCTTTGGGCTTGGTTCGGGGCCGGGCTTTGGGGATGGGTTCGGAATCAGGCTCGGGAGCAAATTCTTGGGATAAATTTTGGAGTTGGAGATCATTCCACTCTGCTGCCAAGTCAAGGCCCGGCGTCCGGTCCATGTCTTCCAGGTTTTTTTTGAGTTGATCAATTCGCTGGGATTTGGGGGCGGGACGGTCGGAACGATCGCCACCAGCAGCGCGGGTTGGACGAGACGGGCGATCCGGACGATCACCGTAGGATGAGCGGGCGGGGCGATCCGGACGATCACCGTAGGATGAGCGGGCGGGGCGATCCGG
>RFPG01000325.1 GCA_009926245.1 Sphingobacteriia bacterium
AGAAATTGAAGTTTAACGGTAGGTTATTTCCAAAGTAAATTGACCAGTCAAGCGGAGGTTTTGCTCGCGATCCCCGGCAAGGGAAGCATCCAGGACCATGTAAAATTCTTTTTCACGAAAATAATCATCGATTTTGGCTTGGGGTGCCATGGTGAGGACGACTTTGTTGTATTCAGGTTGCAGAGGGGAGGAGGCGGCGATTTCTTGCATGTGCAATTGGGGGTTGTTACTTGCCATGCTGAGGACCAGGGATTGGATGCCTCCAAAATCCGCATTGTTATCGGCCGTTATTTCAGCTTTTTGGAGGTGGACTTTCTTGATCTCCATGCCCTCTTTCCAAAGATCTCCCAAGAGTTCTTGGGGGTTGACCTTAACGGTCACTTGAGCGGGGTTGCTGCCTTCAAAGAGCGGACCACTCCACTCAAAGGACATAGGGTCAAGGGTTGTGGTCGTCGTTTGCGTTGGTTGGTTGCAAGCCGTCAAGGACAGCGCAGCGGCGATTAGGAAAAGGAAATAATTTCTCATGTGCGTTGCGTTTAAAGGTGCAATTTATGGTTTCAAGTGATATTTGAGGTAGGTGTAGCGGGCGTTTTCGTAAGCGATGGTCCATCCGGCTTTGCCGTCCAAAAAGCCCCTTTTTAACACATAATCTCTAAACCATCGAAAAGCAGCGCGCAGGATAGGCCAGGAAAAACCAGGTGTCCCATGAGCATGGCGTTCCCTTGCTGCGATGGCTGCAAACTTGTTGCTTTGAATTCGTAATTCTTCCGTAGTGTCGTAGGTATAATGGAGGATGGAGCCCTGCAGGTCCACGATGGGTAAATCCGGGCCTGTAATCACGCGGTCGTGCGGGTTTTGTCCACCCCAATGCGCCATTCCCAAAGGCCAAAGTCGGATTTTTCGGTCGGGGTTCCACGCGCCGTAACGGATCCATTGGCCGCAATACTGATTAAGCCTTGGCATGCGGTAGGCGATAGGACCTGTGTTTTTTGAAAAGGCTTTCTTGATGGATTGAATCAAGTCCTCCGACAAAACCTCATCCGCATCCAAGGATAGAACGTAGGGCCCCAACGCATAGGTAAGGGCCTGATTTTTTTGTTGAATATGACCCTCAAATGCGTTGTAAAAAACCTTGGCTCCTAGTTGTTCGCATCGAGCAACCGTATCATCCTGGCTACCCGAATCCAAGACAATGACCTCTTTGCAAACCCTTTGCAAGGAGCGAACACACGCCTCAATTTTCGCTGATTCGTTTAGCGCAATGACGACCCCTGAGATGTCCATTTTTCCAACAATGCATGGAGTTCATCCACCTTTTGGCGCAGTTCACGGATTTCTCTCTCCGCTTTTTGATTAATACTCAAATCCAATTCCGCCCGCTGTCGGTCTTTTTGTTCCTGACGGTTTTGACTCATCATAATGATGGGAGCTTGAATGGCGGCCAAACAACTAAGAATAAGGTTAAGTAAAATAAAAGGAAAAGGATCGAATCCTTCGTTGTCCAGGAACCAAAGGTTCAGTACAATCCAGCCCAATAGGATCCCAAAAAACAAAGTTATAAAGGTCCAGGATCCACCAAATGCTGCTATTTGGTCGGCGAGTCTTTCTCCACGGGTTAAGGTGTTTTTGGGTGGCTTCGTCATCCCTCGTTAAAATTTAATCCAGCGGCTGCTCCACTGAAATTCTGCGGCGTCCACTTCAGGGTCGG
>RFPG01000326.1 GCA_009926245.1 Sphingobacteriia bacterium
CTGCAGTGTATCTGCTTCTTCGTTGAGGCGCATGCTGCGGAATTTGTAACAACGAAAGGGTCGGTTGTCTTTGCCCGAACGCCATTGCACAAAAAATACGGGCCCTGCGCTGTCCAGTCGTATCAACAGGGCCATCAAGGGCACCAGCCAGGAAAGCACGAGAACCAGAACTCCCAAGGAGAGGACCAAGTCAACGGCTCGCTTAACACGCTGTGCACTTTCGGTTTCGAGCGCAAAGGGCCGCAGGCTCCAGATGGGCAGATGTCCCAGGTAGTCCATTTCGATGCGTGCCAGCGGGACCATTCGGGTATCGGGGACCAAGTGCAGGTTGACCAAATGCTCGGAGGCCAGGCGGCTGAGGACTTCGAGCTCGTTGCCTTTGGGCAGGGAGGCACTGCAATAAATATCCGAAATGGTTTCGGAGCGCAGCAAATCGGGGAGAAGCGCCGGCCATTCATCGGCTCCGCCCAAGCGGTTCAGGTGTCTGGAATGCTCGTCTCTTTCAGGTCCAAAGTAGCCCAGGATTTGAGGGAATAGTTGGAGGGTTTTGCGGTTAATCCGCTCAAAATCTTCGGCGAGCCCGGGTCCAAGTAGCACCGCTTTGGCTCCGCGGTAGGGATGAAAACCGCTGCGGCGCAGAACAGCCGGAAAAAACCAGTGCCATAGAATTTGGAGGTTGGCGGTCGCCGCCAGCATGAGGGTGATGAGGATGCGGGAATAATAGACTTTGATCAAGCCATTGAATGCATAAGTTGTTACGGCGAAGAGCACAAAGCATCGAAACCACAACGAAAGCCGTCGAAACGGATCGGAGGAAGGAGCGCGCTCGTACAATCCGGTGAGGAGGGCCGACGTAATCCAGAGCAAAAGAAGGATGCCCCAAAAGGCGACAAAATCCGGACTGAACAAATGTTGCCATTCCCCAAAGCGCAGGTAATAGGCCAGGGCATAGCCCAGGGTGACCAAGGCCAGATCGGTGCTGGCCAGGGGTCGGCTATAGCGCTTGCGGTGGAGGAGGCTCAAGGGTTCCTGGTTTGGAGGGGTGTTGTCGGAAGCAAAAATACCCGTTGGCTAGCAATCCAACGATGTAAATACCTTTTTGGCGTTCCAGCAAGCTTTCGGTGAGCATGGAGGCCGCCACCAGCAGCACGGTCGCGATGCCCAGCCAGTATCGGTCCTCCCAATGCCAGCGCAGGGGGAGGAAGAGGCAGGCCAGCAGGAGGGCCAGGCCCAGGGGTCCCAGGGTGGCCAAGGTCTGCAGGTATTGGTTATGGCTGTTGAAGCGGTTATCGAAGCCGGGGACAAAGTCGTTTTGGCGGTAAATGTCGAGGAGTTCTTTTTGGAAATCGCCGGCTCCGGTTCCCACGAGGGGAAATTGCAGGTAACAGTGCAAGGTGTATTTCCATTTTTGGATGCGCAGGGCCCGTCCTCCCCAGCGGTCGCTTTGGTAAGTCCCCTGGAGGTTCACCATTTCTTGGTAGCGGGATTGGTTGACTTTGTTGCCGTTGATGAGGGCCCAAGGAAGGAGGAGGGCCAAGAGGAGGAGGGGAAGGTGGAAGAGGCGTAGCCGCCCGGTGCGGGCCAGAAAAAACACCGATGCAGTCAGCACAAGCAGGGCGGTCAACAGGGCCATGCGGGAGGAGAGCTGGGTGAGGAAGACCAAGGACCCCCCCAGGTAA
>RFPG01000327.1 GCA_009926245.1 Sphingobacteriia bacterium
AGGGGACGGATTGAACGACTTCGTCCCTTTGGCACGAAAAAAAGATGAAGCCCAAGACTCCTGCGATGATTAACTTTTTCATAACATTTTTAGTAAAAGAAACTTAATTGAAGGCCAAAGGCCTGGTTATACCCCGTGAAACCCTGAAGGGCTCCATCGGACCTGTATATATTTTTCTGACCTTTCTGCCAATAAACATGAACCTGAAACATAGTTTGAGACCCGGAATTGAGATCCAAACCGGCCGAAACATGGGTAAAAAAGTCGGTTTTGTAGAAATCATTCGTCATGTCTCGGTAATCATGAAAGCCATCCTCCACACTGTGAAACATGTAGGTCGACTTGAAATTCCGACTCAAGCCCCCACCGATACGTGTTGATAAACGGCAACGATTTTGATTAAAAGACGGACTTCTCAAGGCCACATAGAAGGGAACGTCCATGGTTCTGAAATAATAATGCTCCCGATGGGTTGAATCCGGATTGCCCAAGGATTGATCAAGATCTGGATTGATTTTGCCAGGGCCACGGGATGTATAACCAAGACCCGTTCCAAAACCAACCCAAGACCATGGATAGTATTCCATCAAGAGAGCCCCGGCCACCCCTGGCTTGTAGAAAAACGTACCGGGTAATTGAGGTCCTGTCACCCCATTCCAAGCGGCTTGAAAATGAGCACCCCAAATCCATGGACGATTCATGGACGCTGCCTTGGGGGCGACAGCCTTCGAGGGCACTTCTTGACCGTATAAAGGCAAGGAAAGAGCCCATAACAACAAAAACAAAAGATTTTTCATATTAAGGTAAGATTTCTGTTCCGACCGTGAAATTCACTTTTCCAGCAGATTCTAATAATTGGGAACGAACCTCCAAGTATTGCATACGGTTTTGGAGATAGATTCTCTTGAGGTCAATGTATTCCAAGATATTTATGTTCTTTTTGAGGTAATTCTGTTCAGCACTTTTTTGGAGACCATCCACCTCGTCCAGAAAAGAAGAACTGAACCGCTCAAAACTCTTCTTGATTTCTACAAAGGATTTTAAGGAGGAGGCGATTTCATTCATCAGTTGATTTTCCTTACGTTGGGCTTCAATTTCAGCCTTCTTGAACTGGGTCTGGGCCGCCTTGATGTTACCAACATTACGATGAAACAGAGGCAATTCAAAGCCCACTTCAATTCCTGAATAAGGTCTGACATAATTACTCCCTCGATCTTTGGGCTGATAACCCAGGGTAATGTCCGGGATGGCCTTGGCTTTTTGCAATTGAACCTGGGCCTCACCCACCTGGATTTGGTTGAGAGACCACAAATAATCGGCGCGATTGCTTTCGCCTTTTGCCATCAGATTGGTCAAGGAAGGAACTTCCATGGGAAAGGTATCAGGCTCTTCGAGTACGAGCTCCACATCGGGACGCAGGTGGAGCAACATTTTAAGTTGACCCATCGCGTGGTGCATTGCTGCTGCGCTTTGAGAACTTTCGGTACGCAGGGCTAGCAATTCGGATTGCAAGCGAATTAATTCTTTATTCGCCAAAAATCCAAGTTCACTTTGCTTTTGGGCCGACTGAATGACCATTCGATAGCCTTCTTCGGATTCTCGGTACAAGGCTTGTTTGGATTGCAAAAGAAGGGTCTCTTGGTACAACAA
>RFPG01000328.1 GCA_009926245.1 Sphingobacteriia bacterium
TGGGCCAAGACCCCAGCAACCTCATCCGGTCCCTGGGCACTTTGGAGGAGACCGCTCTGAACGACCAATCGTCTTCCAGGCAAGGCAAAGGCATTGACTTCAGGGTTTTGAATCAAATGTCGGTGAAGCCCTGCGGTGTCAATCCCGTTGGGGGCGCATAGTCGATGCAACAAGAGGTTCAGGGCCTGCTGGGCTTTTTCATCTTGAATGGGAGGGCTTTGGCTTTGAATTTCAATCCACAGGGGTTCGCCCAGGGAGGCTTCAAATCGATCCATGGAGGCATCCAAACCGGGTGCCATCCTTTCAAGACGGGACCATATAACCTGGGTGATCCCGTACAAAGCCCCCGCTGTGAGGGTGATGGCCAAGAGTAAGTAAAGCAAGCAGGATCGATTGCTCAAAACCAAAGGTGTTTTATAGGATTCCCGTGTTGTTACTAGGCTTGCAGAACTTCTTGGCTGACCCCGGTGAAGGAGAATCCTCCGTCATGAAAAAGATTCTGCATGGTCACCATGCGGGTCAAATCCGAAAACATGACAACGCAATAATCGGCGCAGGATTCAGCGGACGCATTCCCCAAAGGAGACATGCGCTCCGCATAATCCAAGAAATCGTCAAACCCTTTGACGCCCGATCCAGCCGTTGTGCGGGTGGGGCTTTGGGAAATGGTGTTGACACGAACGCCGTGGGATTTGCCCAGGTGGTAACCAAAACTACGGGCGATGGATTCCAGCAGGGCTTTGGCATCGGCCATATCGTTGTAATCCGGGAAAACCCGTTGAGCGGCGATATAAGACAGGGCCAGAATGGAGGCGCCTTTGGACAAAGAGTTGGTCGTCATAGCGGCCCGCATGGTACGGTGAAAAGACATGGCCGATATGTCCAGGGTTTTGTGATAGAATTCGTAATTGAGATCGGTATAGGCCTTGCCTTTGCGGACATTGGGGGACATCCCGATGGAATGCAAGACAAAATCGATGGGCCCGCCCAGGAATTCAACCGCCTGGGTGAACAAGGCTTCGAGGTCGGCATCCACCGTTGCATCCGCGGCGATGACTGTAGAGCCGCAGCGCTCGGCGAGTTCGTGGATTTGGCCCATGCGCAATGCAATGGGTGCGTTGGTGAGAACAAAACGAGCTCCTTCCGTGTGAGCCTTTTCGGCGACTTTCCAAGCGATGGACTGCTGATCGAGGGCGCCAAAGATGATGCCTCTTTTGCCTTGCAACAATGAATGAGTCATGGGGGGTAGGGTAGGTTTAGGTCTCTAAATTACAACATGGGTGATTAGGACAGGCCAGCGCATTAAGGACAGGCCAGCTCATTTAGGACAGGCCAGCGCATTTAGGACAGGCCAGCGCATTTAGGACAGGCCAGCGCGATTGAGCAGGTCTTCGGCCTGTTGCAGGGCGGCTTTGCCGTAGCGGTCACCTCCGATCATGCGGGCCAAGGTTTGTTTTCGTTGCTCCGGGTCAAGAATCGTAAGGGCGGTGCGGGTTTGATGGTCGTGGACTTCTTTGGTGATATGCCAATGTCCATCGCCCAAGGCGGCGATTTGGGGGAGGTGGGTAATGAGAATAATTTGCTGATGGCGTCCCATTTCCGAGAGCATTTGGCCCATCCGCAGCGCGGTTTCTCCCGAGATGCCGGTAT
>RFPG01000329.1 GCA_009926245.1 Sphingobacteriia bacterium
TCCTGCCCTCAAGGCGGCCTTGGAAGCCATGCGTCGCAACGGTGACAAGGAAGTCAAAGATTGGTCGGCCGAAGACCAAGCGATTTTCCATGCAGCCGACGGGGTTGCCGAGTACGGCAAGTGTGTGGAGATTTCCACCAAAGCAGCCATCCGCGAAATGGTATTGCCCGGTCTATTGGCCGTGGCGGTTCCCGTGGTGGTGGGCTTCACCTTCGGTGCGGAGCCGTTGGGCGGCATGTTGGCTGGAGTCACCGTGTCCGGGGTCTTGATGGCGATCTTCCAATCCAACGCCGGTGGTGCTTGGGATAATGCCAAGAAAATGTTCGAAGAAGGCGTTGAAATCAATGGCAAAACCTACTACAAAAAATCCGAACCGCACAAAGCGGCGGTCGTGGGTGATACCGTCGGCGATCCTTTCAAAGACACTTCCGGACCTTCACTCAACATATTGTTAAAACTGATTTCGGTGGTAGCCTTGGTCATGGCTCCTGCTTTGGTGGACAAGGACAAGATCAAGTCTGCTGTGGCTCCGGTCGCACCTGCGGTTGAAACCGTTCAAAGTGTGGAGTCGCCTGCCGAGCAAGCACCTGCTGCTGAGCAGGTTGCACCTGTTGCTCCCTGAGGAAGTCGAACGATACGATCGTTGTTACGAACGGGTCTTGTCCAAGAGGCAAGACCCGTTTTTTTTGCCGAATGGCCCCCAAAAAAAAGAGGATGGCCTAAAACAGGCCGCTCAATTCGGTTTCGATTTTGTGAATGATTTCACCAAAATCTTCGGGCTTGTCTGCAAAATTGATTTGATCCACCGGAATAATCAGCAGTTTGCCTTGCTTGTAATTCTCAATCCAAGCCTCGTATCGTTCGTTCAAGCGTTTGAGGTAGTCCAGTCGGATATTGTCTTCGAAATCGCGACCCCTCTTTTGGATTTGACGAACCAGGGTGGGAACCGAGGCACGTAGATAGATAAGAAGATCCGGTGCTTTGAGGTGGGCACTCATGGCATCAAAGAGGCGGCCGTAGTTGTCAAAGTCTCGGGTACTCATCAGCCCCATGGCATGCAGATTGGGCGCAAAAATATGCGCGTCCTCGTAAATCGTCCGGTCCTGAACGGTGGGATGGGCCTTGGCGGCCATCTCTTGGTTTTGGCGGTACCTCGAATTCAAAAAATAGATCTGCAAGTTGAAGGACCAACGTTGCATATCCTCGTAAAAGTCGTTGAGGTAAGGGTTGTGGTCAACCTCTTCAAAATGAGGCTCCCAGCCATAATGACGGGCCAGCATTTCGGTGAGGGTGGTCTTTCCGGAACCGATATTCCCGGCAACGGCGATGTGTTTGCTCATGGTCGACGAATATACCCTAAAATCCCATGATTTCCCTCACTTTTTGGAGGGTTTCAGCGGCGGATCGTCGGGCCTTTTCGGCGCCGTATTGGCGAATTTCCGCGATTTTTTTGTGCTGGGATTCCAATTCCAAAATACGCTCCCTCAAAGGGGCGAGGTAGGAGACCATGTCTTCGGCCAGTTGTTTTTTGAGATCGCCGTAACGAACCGTGCAACGCGCATAGGCATCGCGGTATTCTGCGACCACATCGGGTGTTGAAACGAGGCTCAGGAGGCTGTAGAGGTTGGCCACGGCCCCTTCGGGGATGC
>RFPG01000330.1 GCA_009926245.1 Sphingobacteriia bacterium
GGCTATTGGTTACGATCCAACCAAATTGGCTTGTATCAGTTCAGCAACCAATGTCAATCCATTGATCTCCGCTAGCTTGCTCACCAACTGCGGTGTGTTTAGCGGTGCTTCTCAATTCCGTGCTGCCTGGTTTGACCTGAATGCCGTGAACCTCAACGGAACCCTCTTTGAAATTGGTTTTGTTGTCCTCGCACCAGGTAACCATGCGTTGGCGTGGGATCTGGCTACTCCGGGCAATTGTGAGTACACCGATGCGCAAGCCGATATCATTCCAAACACAGCGTGGATTAATGGATCCGTCGGACTCGGAAGCAATTGTTGCAGCATTTTTGCCAGTATCACACCCGCTGGTAGCCTCAGCATTTGTCAAGGCTCTTCGGTGACCCTCCAAGCAAATACCGGTGCAGGCCTCACTTACCAATGGAGCCTAAACGGAACAGCGATCTCCGGCGCTAACAACGCCACCTATGTAGCCAATGCTGCTGGTGTCTATACGGTGACGCTTTCGGATTCCGCTAACTGTTCCTTCACCTCAGCACCTGCAACGGTAGTCGTTAATCCGTTGCCATCGGTGACCATCAGCGCAACCGGTAACACCACCGTCTGTCAAGGAAGTGCAGTGAATCTCAGTGCAGGTTCAGGCACATCGTTCGCTACATACCAGTGGAACCTTAACGGAACCCCGGTTGCGGGAGCGACCGCCGCCACTTTTGCGGCAACTGCCACAGGCACCTACAGCTTAACCGTCACCGACGCCAATGGCTGTTCTGCTACTTCCAACAACATTTCGGTAACCATTCGTGAACTACCCATCGCAACCATTACGGGTAATGCAGCAATTTGTCAAGGCGGAAGTACCATCCTAAGCGCCAACACAGGCACCGGACGGACCTACCAGTGGAAGCGTAACAATATTAACATTATCGGTGCAACGACAGCCAATTACACCGCTATTACAGCCGGCTCCTACACCGTAACGGTCACCAGCAATGGTTGTTCAGCCACGTCGAACGCCATCGCAGTCACCGTGAATCCATTGCCTACCGTTACAGTTTCGGCGGCATCGTCCACTACCTTCTGTCCCGGTGGTTCCGTTGTCCTCAACGCCAACACCGATCCTGCCAACTCCATTCAATGGCGTAGAAACGGTACCGATATCGCTGGCGCAACAGGAAATTCCTTCACCGCCTCTGACTCCGGTAACTACACCGCACGGGTTACATCACCCGCCGGTTGTAACGCTACATCCAATGGAACTTCGGTTATTCTACTCCCCAGATCTAACGCATCCATCAACGCATCCATTTGTCTAGGTCAAACCTACACTTTTGGATCACAGACGCTATCTGCAGCGGGCACCTACACCCGTACGGTAACGGCCGCTAATGGCTGTGACTCGGTCATCACATTGACCTTAACCACCACCACTTGCCAAACCCAAACCACGCTTGGTTCGGTTACAGGTTGTGTTGGTGATACCGTTTATGTACCTGTCACCATTCAGAACGGTGTAGGCATTGCTTCTATCTCTATGGCTATTGGTTACGATCCAACCAAATTGGCTTGTATCAGTTCAGCAACCAATGTCAATCCATTGATCTCCGCTAGCTTGCTCACCAACTGCGGTGTGTT
>RFPG01000034.1 GCA_009926245.1 Sphingobacteriia bacterium
GGTCGGTCCGGGAGCCTGCATGGCAGGCCCACGCATTTTTAACGATACCATCGGCGTTTCACCCAATTCTTTGGCCATTTTGTCGGGTTCCAGCAATCAAACGCTTTGTGTGAATACCCCCATGGTTCCCATTATTTACCGAACGATTGGTTCAACAGGTGCAACGTTTAGCCAATTGCCAGCCGGAGTAACCGGTGTCTGGCGCAATGATTCCATCATTCTAAGTGGTACACCCACAGCAACGGGGACCTATAATTTTGTGATATCCCCCAACGGATGTGGTGGCGCTGTTGGCGCGACGACAGGAACCTTGACGATACGTTCTATCAATACGATTTCATTGATAACGGCTGCCTCCACGTCCAATCAGACGCTTTGTCGAGGTACAGCCATTGCGACCACTCGTTACCAAGTAGCCGGACCGGCGGTTGGGGTTTTGTTTTACGGTCTTCCTCCAGGGGTGAATGGGGTTTTTGACGCAAATTCACGTGTGGCGACCATCACCGGTACCCCACAGGTTCGCGGGTTGTTTAGGTACAATGTGGTCATGTTTGGAGGCTGTTCCGGAGGTTCGTCCAATCAAATAAGTGGGACCATCACGGTCGATCATAACACGATTTCGTTATCTCGCAAAAGCGCCACCCTTAGCGCCCCGGAAATTACCACCAATATCCAAACGCGTTGTGTCGGACGACCTATTCAACCCATTGTCTACACCTTGGGGGGGGGTGTGACCGGTGCCACTGTGACCGGTTTGCCAACGGGAATTTTGGCGGGATTTGCTTCCAATGTTTTGACCATTAGTGGCACGTGTACCATACCCGGAACTTATACGTATACGGTCACCATGACGGGAGGATGTACCGTTGGCCAGACGGTACCGACCGGCTCCCTCACGATCGTTGACTCCATTCGCTATCAACGAGTTTCCTCGAGCAGTGGGGACACCGTCAACCAATTCACGCCCATGGATACCGTGCAATACAAGGCACTTAGCGGGGCCAATGGAGCTTTGTTTGCGGGACTCCCCCAAGGCGTGGTGGGGCAATGGAGGGGTTCGGATAGTTCGGTCATCATTCGAGGAATTCCTGTAGTCAATGGAACCTTTGTTTACAAAGTGACCTTTGCCGGACCTTGCATGACGGGCCGGGGGAATATTGCGACGGGGATTATCCGGGTCAATCCGGTGATGCCGGTGGTTGGCAAAGGGGGAGGAGGTACCAACAGCGATACATCCGAAGGTCCGATGCCAGATTCACTTTGGATGGTTTATCCGGTTCCAAGTGAAGGGATGATTTGGGTTCGCGGAACGGGAGGACTTCGCCAGGCCTTGCTGTTTGTGGAGGATATGGCCGGTAGACAGATTCTCTCAGATACTTGGTCGTACGATACCGGTGAGGTAGGTGTCGGCGGAGAAATTGGTTGGAATGTTTCGGAATTAGCTCAGGGAGCGTATTTCCTGCGAATTCAGCCTTTGGATTCTGCGTTGCCTTCTCAAAGGTTACGCTTTCAGCTGGCTCGATAAAGGTTGATTCCCTAGACAGCCGAGCTAGGAATTTTGGAGACTTTGCCTTGAACAAGGCGATAGGCTTCTCCGCTTTCGGAACAAGTCGCTAGGCCTTCTTCGTCAAAGTGGAGTTTGTGCCCAAATTCACTCATCCAGCCCATTTGCCTGGCCGGATTGCCAACGACCAGGGCGTAGTCGGGGACCTGTTTGGTGACCACCGCACCTGCGCCAATGAATGCAAATTGACCGATATCATGCCCGCACACAATGGTGGCATTGGCTCCAATGCTGGCGCCCCGGCCGACCCTGGTTTGGGCGTATTGCCCACGGCGGTTGACCGCAGAACGGGGGTTTACAACATTGGTAAAAACGCAGGAGGGGCCCAAAAAAACATCGTCATCGCAAGTGACGCCGGTGTAGAGGCTGACATTATTCTGAATTTTGACATTGGAACCAAGGATGACCCCCGGTGATATAACAACATTTTGACCAATGTTACATCGTTCTCCAACAACGGCATCGCTCATGATGTGAGAAAAATGCCAGACCTTGGTTCCTTCACCAAGGATCGCCCCTTCATCTACGACCGCGGTCGGATGTATAAATACTTGGTTGTTCATAGAAAAATCGCGTGAATGCGGGTTGGAAAAATTTAGAAAAAACCGGGATCGGAATTGGCTTGGTTCAAGGCTCGGTTAAAACAAGGTCGGCACAGGGGTCGGTAATGCTCTTGGGCGCCCAAAACCCGCGTCGATTGCAACGATGTATGTCGATGAGAATGAGATGCTTCGTGCCCACAATCGGAACAGATCGCCCTCACCTTGGTGACTTCTTCGGCGACCGCCATCAGAGCGGGCATTGGCCCAAACGGTTGACCCAAAAAATCCATATCCAAACCAGCGATCAAAACGCGATGGTTTTGACGACTCAAAAGCAAGGCGACTTTGATTAGGTCCTGATCAAGAAATTGGGCTTCGTCAATACCGATCACCAGACCTTCGCCTTCATCCTTTGATGTGTTATGGTTTTGTTGGTTAATGAATTCCGTAATCTGACTCGAATGATGAATATTATGGCAAGGGATGCTGTTGCGGTTGTGGGATACAACGGCATCAGCCCCGTAGCGTTTGTCAAATTCGGGCTTGAAAATCAAAACCCGCAGACCTGCTAATTCAGCCCTACGCAGTCGCCGGATGAGTTCCTCGGTTTTTCCCGAAAACATCGAACCGGTGATCACTTCGATGCTACCCCGAACCTGAGGTTTGGAAGGATTCACGCCTGGTTTCATCGCCTCAAGATAGCGAGGAGCGAGCCCATGACCCAAACACAAGGGTGTCCAGGCCCCATCGCAAGTCCCATCGCGGGTCCCGTGTCCGATCGCGGGTCCCCTGCCCACTGGGCTTTGTGGATAAGTTTTGTGGGGGAAAGTGGGATATAGTGGGAAAAAGTGGTTAATTCGTACCTCAGAATCGCCAAGCATCGTGACGCAACTCATCGGGGAATTTCCATTGAAACTGGATGCCAAGTCCAGGATCAGCCTGCCTGCCGGCTTGCTGCGGCAGGTACCTGCCGAATCGGCAGGTAAATGGGTCATTAACCGTGGATTTGAGGCTTGCTTGGTGCTTTATCCGGCTCCGGAATGGGAATCCATGGTCGCAGAGCTGGGTCAGTTGAATCCGTACGTCCGCGAAAACCGGGAATTTCTGCGGTATTTCCTTCGTGGGGCGACTTCTTTGGAATCGGATTCAGCTCATCGCCTTCTTTTGCCCAAGCCCTTGCTGCAATACGCGGGCATTGACAAAGACTTGGTTCTGTTTGGGCATTTGAACCGCCTGGAAATTTGGTCGGAGCAGGCCTACCTGCGCATGCTTGATCAAGAGCCCCAGGATTTTTCGGCACTTGCCGAGCGGGTGATGGGAGGAAAATGGAATGGATAGCCCTTTTTATCACCAACCTGTTCTGCTGGACGCCTGTTTGGATGCCCTGCAAATCAGGATGGACGGGGTCTATGTGGATTGCACGCTGGGCGGAGGGGGCCATGCAAGGGCCATTCTGGCCCGTTTAGGACCTCAGGGTCGGCTTTTTGGAATCGATCAGGACCCAGACGCTCTTCAAAGGGCGGCCCAAGCTTCGCCTGAATACGGTCCTGGCTTGACCGAGGACCCTCGATTTACCCTGATTGATGGGAATTTCTCGCAGATGGAACGCTTTTTGCATTGGCATGGAGTTTCGACTGTCCAAGGAATCCTCGCGGATCTGGGGGTATCATCCCATCAGTTGGACGAAGAACAAAGGGGATTCGCTTTCCGACATGAATCGTCTCCCTTGGATATGCGCATGGATTTTCGGAGCGGGCTTACCGCCGAAGAGTGGTTAAGGACGGCCGAGCAAAGCGAAATGGCCGAGGTATTTTTCAGGTACGGCGAGATTCGGCCCTCCCGAGCCCTCGCTTTGGATGTGGTGAAGGCGCGTACCGAAGGCGGTATCTCAACCACCGGTCAGCTCAAGGCCTTGGCCTTGAAATACGTGGGACAAGAAAAGCCATCGCGCTTTGTGGCCAGGGTTTTTCAAGCCATTCGAATTCACCTCAACCAGGAGCTGGACAGCCTTTGCGCCCTCTTGGAGCAATCGGCGAGGCTTTTGGCCCAAGAAGGTCGCCTGGTGGTCATGAGTTACCACTCTTTGGAGGACCGGTTGGTCAAAAACTATATCAACCACGGCAGCCTGGATGGCAAAGCGCGCAAGGATTTGTATGGTCATCCGCTCCGGCCCTTTGACCCCATTCGGGGAAGGTTTGTTACGGCAGATGAAGAAGAATCCGTTCAAAATCCCCGTTCACGCAGCGCTCGCCTACGCGTTGGGGTCCGCAACGATTTGACCTGGAAACAATGGCAGGAACGTTTGAGCCAATCCGTTTTATGAGCCAGGTCAAGCCAAAATCGCCCTCCTGGAATCTCTGGACCCTCTTGGACCCCGAACGTTGGGTTCAGCCCGATTTGATGCGTCGACACGGTCTATTTGGGATCTATTTGATCACCTTGATGATTTTGTACATCGCACACATTCATCGCTGTGAAAGCTTGGTTCGTAACATGAGTTTGCTCGAAAAAAGCAACCAAGAACTTCGTTCCCAGTACCTCTTTTTGAAAACGGAATTGGTAAGTCTGGGGCAATTGGAACGCGTCTCGCAGAGGGCCATGGCGATGGGCCTTTATCCATTGCGGGTTCCCCCATTGGCTATCAATCGCAGCGTGCATGAAACCGAAAAAAAGACGAGATCTGAAGTTTCAACTGGTTTAAAATCAAGATTCTAGACCTATGATTGGATCCAACCAGGGATGGCGTTTGAACGGTGCTTTTTTGGTGCTGTTGGTATTGGCCCTTGTTATTTTGACCAGGGTCTATCTCTATGCGACGACCTGGGGGGAAGCATACCGGGCCCAATCGTTGAAGGAAAACCTCCGCCTTTTTGATTTACCGGCCAACCGCGGCGATATCTACGATTGTCAGATGAATTTATTGGCTTCGTCGGTTCCGATGTATGAATTGAGGATTGATTTTGGGGTACAGACCATGGAGAAATCGGCCTTTGATCGGCAGGTTGACGAATTGGCGTCAGGACTCGCGGATATTTTTCCAGATGTTTCCCGACTCTTGTGGAAGACCAAACTTATTCAGGCCCGTTTTGCCAAAAATCCCAATCGGTATTGGTTGTTACGAAAAGGTGTAAGCTTTGGGACCTTGGCTCAAGTCCGAAAATTGCCCATGTTGAAGGATGAATCGACGATGAGGGGAGGCTTGGTCGCAATTCAAACCAACCGTCGGGTTATGCCCTATGGTGACTTGGCCGCACGGACCATTGGATACCTCAAAAACGATACATCCCGCATTGGGATTGAAAAGGGCCTCGACACGGTCCTGGCCGGTACCCCCGGTCTGGTCCTCAAGCAGCGGATGGGTGGGGGCGTATGGAAGCCCATGGGCGAAGGGGTTCAGCGGGAGCCCAAACATGGTCAATCGGTGGTTACAACACTGGATATTCGACTGCAAGAAATTGCTCATGAGTCACTTATCAAAGCCATGGAATCTCACAAGGCTCGATTGGGCTGCGCCATTTTGCTGGAAACTCGTACTGGCAAAGTACGGGCCATGGTCAATTTGGTTCGCAACCAAAAAGGGGCGGCCTACGGAGAATGGAATCAGGTGGCCTATGGTTATCCGGTCGAACCGGGTTCGGTTTTCAAGTTGGCTTCGTTGATGGCCGGGGTTGCGGATGGTCATTGGAATTTGAACGATACCGTCGAAATGGGATCGTACGTTTTTAATTCGGGTTCTTACCAAATCCAGGACGACCATCGTTATGGAGCGCGCATGAGCGTTGAGGAAATTTTCTCCAAAAGCTCCAATGTGGGGATTTCCAAATTGCTTCACCGCGGTTATTCGGCTCAACCCAAAAGATATTTTGATCGGCTGCGTGCTTTTGGTCTGGATCGTCGCATGAGTCTCCCCTTGTTGGAAGATCCCAAGCCCCTTTATCGCGATCCCGATCATCGTGGTTGGAGTGCATCGGATTTGTACTCCACCGGAATCGGTTATTCCATGCAAATCACCCCGCTCCAATTGCTGGCATTCTACAACGGGGTGGTGAACCATGGAATCCGGCAAGAACCATGCTTGGTGGAGGGATCGTCCAAACCCAGGGGCACCCGCATCTTGGAAAAGCGCCATGCCGAGGCGGCACGTCGGATGATGCGAAGGGTTGCCGTGGATGGAACCGTCAAGGAACAAATGAAGGGGCTCACGTTTGGGATTGGGGGCAAAACAGGCACAGCCCGTTTGCGCAATGAGCAGGGTTCCACCTCCGAGAACCGGCACCGGGCCATGTTCATTGGCTATTTCCCGGATCCAGATCCCCAATACACTTGTCTAGTGATGATTGAAGAACCATCGGCCGGAATTTATTATGCATCGATGGTCGCAGCCCCTGTTTTTCGGGACATTGCTGAACAGACCATGGCCATCAAAGAATACCGCCCCAACATTCAACCGTCCATCCCATCAAAAGGGATTTCCAAAACCGTTGAAACCCATGAGGTCCGAGTTCAAAGCCCGGATGATTTGATAGGGATGGAGGCTTCGGCGGCGGTATGGGCCTTGGAGCGACAGGGTTACCTTGTTTCGGTGCAAGGCAAAGGTCGGGTTCGTCGCTTTTTGGGGAATTTGAATTCGAATAAACCTGGACAGCGGGTTACGCTGTTGCTCGGGGCCTGATGAAACTGGATTTGTTACTCCGGGAATTGGACGTCCTCGAAACCCGAGGACCGCTGGATCTTCGCATCGAATCGGTTTGCGCCGATCATCGGGAGGCAAAGCCTGGTGCCTTGTTGGTGGCGATCCGCGGCACCCGGGTGGATGGTCATGACTGGGTGGAAGAGGCTCTAGCGGCCGGTGTTAGCGCGGTCGTAATCGAAAAAGATGGGGCAGCATGGGCGAAGGCTTATCCCCAAAGCACCTTGGTTCGCGTCCGAAACAGCGCGGAAGCACTGGGCCTGCTGGCCTCCGCTATCCAAGGGCATCCATCGCGGGATCTCGACCTGGTCGGGGTGACGGGAACCAACGGAAAAACCAGTGTTGTTACCCTTCTCTATCAGGTATTTAGCCGAATGGGATTTCCCTGCGGTTTGATATCCACCGTCGAGTGCCGGGTAGGAGATCGGGTCCTTCCTTCGACCCACACCACCCCCGATGCCCTTCGAATCAATGAATTGTTACGGGAAATGAAAGAAGCCGGATGTCGGTATGTTTTTATGGAGGTGAGTTCCCACGCAATGGCTCAGCACCGGGTCCGTGGATTACGTTTTCGGGGCGGGGTCTTTACCAATTTGACCCGGGACCATTTGGACTACCACGGCACGATGGAAAATTATTTTTTGGCCAAGCGTTCTTTTTTTGATAGCCTGGACGCAAATGCCTTTGCCCTTTACAACGCGGACGATGCCTACGGTTCAGCCATGGTTTCTTGCAGCGCAGCCAAGCGGGTCGCCTACACTTTGAAGAGCGGCGCGGAACTTCCGGCAGGCTCCATGATTTTTGGTGGCTCCAATCTGGTTCTGGAGCCGGGTTCACTGCGCATGGATACGACCGAAATTCCCGTGCAGGCCAACCTGACGGGGCGCTTCAATGCTTATAACGCCTTAGCCGTTTATGCGGTCGCCCGCTTGTTGTCGGCGGCCCCCACCGAAATATCCAAAGCCTTGGCGCAGGCCGAACCACCGCAGGGACGTATGTGGAGCATCAAGGGCCCCGAGGGCCGTTGGGGCTTGGTGGATTACGCCCATACCCCCGATGCGTTGGAGCAGGTTTTGACCACCCTAAAAGCCCTTCAAAAAGCCCCTGGCCGCCTCTTGGTGGTCTTTGGATGTGGCGGTGATCGTGACCAAGGCAAGCGTCCTTTGATGGCTGAGGTGGCCTACCAGCATTCCGATCTCATGGTGATGACCTCGGACAACCCGCGCAGCGAAGACCCCCTTCGGATTTTGGAACAAATGCGCGAAGGATTGCCCGCGGATGCAGAATCGGAGCGAGTTCATTCCATCGCAGACCGGGAGGAGGCCATCCGCGAAGCGGTTCGGATGAGCCGTGGGGGGGATATGATTTTGGTGGCAGGCAAGGGACATGAAGCCTACCAAGAAATCCAGGGTCAACGCCTACCCTTCAGTGACCGGGAGCGGTTGACCCATTATTTGAATGCCATGACCCCCATCGAAGTAACCTCAAAAGCCTGAACCCGTGTTGTACTACCTCTTTGATTATTTGGACAGGGTATGGGACCTCAGCGGTGCCGGTGCCTTTCGATTTATCACTTTCCGTGCTTCGCTGGCAGCAGCCCTTTCCTTGTTAATCAGTTTGTTCATCGGCAAGCGAATTATCCGCTGGTTACAGGCCAAGCAAATTGGCGAAAGCATCCGTGATACCGGGCCGGCAACCCACCTTTCCAAGAAAGGAACGCCGACCATGGGAGGCCTTATCCTGCTGGTTTCCATTATGGTACCGACCCTCTTGGCTGCACGTCCTGACAATATTTACGTGATTTTGATGCTGGTAGCCACCCTGTGGATGGGTATCATCGGTGGGGTGGACGATTATATCAAAGTCTTTTTGAAAGACAAAAAAGGCCTTCGTTCCCGTTCCAAGGTCATTGGTCAAATTGGTTTGGGGCTCTTGATCGCCTCGGTCCTTTACTACCACCGGGATATATCGACCATGGCCCTCAAAACCAACTTGCCTATCACCAAATACGGGTTGGATTATTCCAAATTGGGTTGGGATCCATCCTTGGTATGGGTCTTTTATTTTGCGTTGATTGTATTTATTGTTACCGCTGTCACCAATGCT
The DNA here is from genome assembly GCA_009926245.1 of Sphingobacteriia bacterium. Classification (GTDB taxonomy): domain Bacteria; phylum Bacteroidota; class Bacteroidia; order UBA7662; family UBA7662; genus SYHX01. The sequence continues at coordinate 8,903 of RFPG01000034.1, forward strand.
GTCAACCTTACCGACGGGGTCGATGGTCTGGCCGCAGGAACCAGCGCTATTGTTGGCACGGGTTTGGGCATCCTGGCCTATATGTCGGGCAATATCAAGTTGGCGTCCTACCTGAACCTCTTGTACGTTCCTGGTTCGGGGGAGGTGGTGGTTTTCTTGGCGGCCTTGGTTGGAGCTTGCATTGGATTTTTGTGGTACAATGCGTATCCCGCTCAGGTTTTTATGGGGGATACCGGTTCCATGGCCTTGGGGGGCGCCTTTGCCTCCGTTGCCCTGATTATCAAAATGGAATTGATGCTGCCCATCCTTTGCGGTATCTTTTTTGTGGAGAGCCTATCGGTCATTATCCAAGTTACTTGGTTTCGATACACCAAAAAGAGAACAGGCGTGGGCCAGCGCATTTTCCGGATGGCACCGCTGCACCATCATTACGAATTAGGAGGCCTGGCGGAGCCCAAATTGGTTACTCGCTTTTGGATTGTTACGGTTCTTTTGGTGATTCTAACCTTTACCCTGCTCAAACTGCGATGAAAAGGGAACGATTGCTTGTTTTGGGAGCCGGTGAGAGCGGTTGTGGCGCCGCCCGTTTGGGCAAGGTATTGGGTATGGAGGTCGAGGTTTGGGACCAAGGGGTGATTCGTGAAGAGCGCATTCGCCAATTGGAAGCTTTGGACATTCCGTACACGCCTTCTTGTTCCAAAGACATCGCCTCGTGGAACCCGGATTTGGTGATCAAAAGCCCGGGGATTGCCCCCGAATTGCCTTGGATTCAAGGGGCCTTGAATAAGGGCCTGCCCGTGGTGGATGAAATCGAATTCGCCGCCGCTCATACCCAAGCCAAGTTGGTAGCGATTACCGGAACCAACGGCAAGACCACCACCACCCATCTGACGCATCATGTTCTCAAGAACGGTGGAGTACGCGCGGTGATGGCCGGTAACATGGGCCGCAGCTTTGCGGGGGCGGTGGCCGATGATTTGTTGGCCGATCCAAAGAC
>RFPG01000331.1 GCA_009926245.1 Sphingobacteriia bacterium
TTGCCTTTACCAACGGGGCATCCACCTACCATATCAACGATATATCGATAGGTTCCTGTTGCAACCGGGGTACCACTGATGGTCACCGTATTGGCTGACCAAATACCAGTTACCCCTGAAGGAAGCCCACGGAATCGAGCACCTGTAGCACCTGCCGTTGAAAAAGTAATATCGGTCATGGCCGTATTACGTGGAACGGTTTGATTCTCTGAACCTGATCCTGAAGTCAAAGTAATAATATTGGAATCCAATACCGTGATGTTGACACTTGGCTCTATTTGACCATTGGTACAACCACCGGACATACGAACCACCCCTGAGTAAATAAAGGCCCCACTCGGAGTTCCTGACAAGGTAAATACACCCGTTCCTGAATTAAAGTTTGCGGTAAGGCCCGAATTGGCAGGCAAAGCAGGAACAAGGGACGCACCGGTGGCACCGGTGGTCGTGAACACAACGGGCTGAATGGGTCGAAGAGCACATCGAGTCTGAATGTTCGTTACAACATCGGGGGTGCTTAGGTTGGCGTCTTTTTTGCCCAAAATAATCGTATTTCCATTCACCGTAATCGTACCCGTTATCGTGTTCGATGAATTTTGGGTACATCCCCCTAATGCAGTAATTCGATAAACAAAAACACCGCGAACGCTTGGCGTTCCTGAAATAGTCGTAATTCTTGATGCACTATCGTAGGAATGAGTTATCCCCTGAGGAAGCCCTGTAACCACTATTCCATTTGAAAACCCTGAGGTGGTATATACGATTGGAGTTATTAAATCCCCTAAACAAAGGCTTGGGGAACCATTACCCGAGGTTAAGGAGATTGAATTATAGGGTCGAACAACAATCGAACCGGTTGCATTTACGCCGGGGCAGGTCAGGCCGCTCATCGGAACAGAGAAATTATAGGTGCCAGGTGTTGCAGTCGAGGATACAGTTCCTGAAACAGTTAGGACATTCCCTACCCACGATGCTGTCAATCCTGTTGGTAGTCCAGTAGCCGTACCAATACCTGTTGCTCCATTTGTAGCATACGAAATCGCTTGGATCGTACCTCCCAAACATACCGTCTGGCTCGATGGTGCAGAGGTTGGACGCAAAGCGACCGTGTAACCTTGAACCGTAATCGTGCCCGTTGCATTTGCAGTACCGCAACCTACCATGGGAATAGTATAGTTATAGACCCCAATCGAGGTGGGAGTACCGCTAATCGTAACGGTACCCGATGTAGCATTTCCACTGAAGACAGCGGTACAACCTGCAGGTAAACCTGTCGGCAAACCGATACCCGTAGCAACGGTTGTAGCATGCGTAATAACAGCAGGAAGAGCAGATCCAATACAAATCGTCGGTGTCGAAGAAGCCGCCCCAACCGTGCGGTTACCCGTAACGACAATCGAACCCGTTGCATTCACCCCAGGACAAGTCAAACCATCCATAGGCACAGAGAAATTGAAGGTGCCTGGTGTAACACTAGCCGCAACCGTTCCAGAAACCGTCAGAACATTAGAGGCCCATGATGCAGACAATCCGTTTGGTAATCCAGTAACTGCGCCAATTCCTGTTGCACCAGACGTAGAATAAGAAATCGCTTGGATCGTACCTCCCAAACA
>RFPG01000332.1 GCA_009926245.1 Sphingobacteriia bacterium
AGCCTCTGGTACCGTCACGGCCAATGCTTTGTCCCCCTCCGCCGCCTCTTTTGGACAGGATCAAGAGCAAGATCAAGGCGAGGAGGATCCAAAAAAGGGCCGAACCCCCTATAGGTTCGCCCTTTTCGCCTTCGGGACGGGCTTCCAAGTCCTGGTAATCACCCCGAACTAGGTTCATCAGGCCGGTTGACCCGGCTCGTAGACCCTCTGCCACGCCACCGCTGCGGAGTGCAGGGGCTATTTTTTGTTCAATCAACCGCCTCGAAAGGGCGTCGGTGATCACGGATTCCAGTCCGTAGCCTGTTTCGATGCGGATTTTGCGCTCCTGCAATGCCAACAACAAAAGGACTCCGTCGTCTTGTTTTGCGCGGCCTATGCCCCATTTTTCAAAAAGGCGGGTGGCATAATCCGATACGTCGAAGCCCCCCAGGTCCGGAACCACGACCAAACAAATTTGTACCGAGGTTTCGCGGTCAAACGAATCCAGCTTTGATTCCAGCAACTGTATTTCCTGGGTGCTAAGGGTTCCGCTGAAATCGTTGCAAAGCCTTGGCGGCTTGGGAGCCTCCGGTATTTGGGCCCCAACCGAGCCGGCCCCAAGCAGGCAGAGCGCTAGGGCCGTCATCAGAACGCTCCCACTCAGGACCAGTGGACGGACCAACCGCCAAGAGAATGGATTCAGTCGATTAGCCCAGGCTGATTTCATTGGTGAGTTCGTTACGATCGTTCTTTTGGGCGGGGAAATGCATTTTGAGTTTGGATCCTACATCGGCAATGACGTTCTCCAACCCTTGCAGGTATTCGCCTCGGCCAAAGAATTCCAGTAAATTCTCCAATTCAAGCGACCAAAATTGATCCGTGACCTGTTGGTGGATGCCTTCATCGCCCAGGATACTGACTTTGCGGTCTTGGGTGGCGACGTAAATCAAAACCCCGTTTCGGAGTTCGGTGCGGTCCATGCCCAATTGATGAAAAAGGGTCCGGGCCCGGTCGAGGGCATTGCCTCGGCAATGTTTCTCGAGGTGAACCCGGATTTCACCGGAGCTCTGGAGTTCGGCCTGTTGAATGCACGCGCTGAGGCGGTCCAGATCGGCCTGCGTGAACAGGTCAGGGGCCATTAGAATTGAACCTGCGGGGCTTTTTCGGCACCGCTTTCGGATTTGAAATAGGCGCGGGTCTCAAAGCCAAACATGCCAGCCGTCAGGTTGTTGGGAAAGCGGCGGAGGGTTCCGTTGTAGGTCTTGACCAACTCGTTGAAGCGACGCCTTTCGACATTGATGCGGTTTTCGGTGCCTTCCAATTGGGACTGGAGTTCCAAGAAGTTTTGGTTGGCTTTGAGGTCCGGGTATTTTTCCATGACCACCAAAAGCCGAGAGAGGGCGCCTTTGAGGGCGTTTTGGTTTTGCTCAAACTGTGCCAGGGTTTTTTCGTCCAATTTGGCAGGATCAATTTGCATGGAGGTGGCTTTGGAACGGGCTTCGGTGACGGCCATCAAGGTTGATTTTTCGAAATCTGCATAGCCTTTGACGGTGTTGACCAGGTTGGGGATCAGGTCAGCCCGACGTTGATAGGCGGCCTCGACGTTGGCCCATTGGCCGGAGACTTCTTCGTC
>RFPG01000333.1 GCA_009926245.1 Sphingobacteriia bacterium
TGTTGGGCATTGGAGGCGGTCCCGTCGCTCATCCCCAGCTTTTCGGCTTCGGAGGCGGTCAGGGTGAGGACCTTGCCGGAATCCACAACACCGGGGTAGCCGAGGTCTGGGTCGACCATGCATTCGGCCAGTCGAGGGTTGCGCTGACGGGCTTGGGCCGTGGCCCGCATGGTGGCCCTCATGTAGGATTGGTATTTGTCAGGAACGGCTTCGCCCTGTTGGTTGACCACGGTTGCTGCCCCCATGCTGGCGCTGGGGTTCATGTAGATTCGGTTGGCGGCGAGGGCGATGAGGGCCCCAGCCGAAGCGGCGTTGTTATCAATCCAAACCACCACGGGGAGGGGGCATTGAAGAAGGCGGGTCCGGATGCTATCGGCGTAATCCACCCGACCACCGTAGGTATTCAGTCGAATGAAGACCAAATCGCTCTTGAGTTGGTCCGCTTCCTGAAGGGCCAATTGCACCCTTCGCCACATGGGGGCATCGACGGGTTCCAGCAAATCCATGCGATACACCCGGCAAGGTTGCTCTGTTGGCGCCCAAAGGGCGGTCTGGGTAGGCTTTTTGAAGGCTTCGCTCTTCGCGTTTCCCTCGGCCAATGCCAGCCCCCAAAGACCCCCAACGAGGGTTAGAACCCACAGGGCAGCGGCCCTGCGGCTCAAAAAATGATGGCGGAATGGGGTTTTCATAGGCACAATAAAAGTACGTTATTGAAGCCGGTGCAACAAGTCGTCGCCGCCTTGGTCTAATTTTGGGACATGTGGTTCGAAAATATTTTGCAAACAATTGGGAATACCCCGATGGTCCGGATCAACCGCCTTTGTTCCGGATTGCCGGCCACGGTATTGGCCAAGGTTGAAACCTTTAACCCGGGTCATTCGACCAAGGATCGGATGGCCCTCAAGATGATTGAAGATGCCGAAGCGGCCGGTTTGCTTCAACCGGGTTATACCATCATCGAAGGGACATCGGGCAATACGGGCATGGGTTTGGCCATGGCCGCCGTGGTGAAGGGGTACCGTTGCATTTTTACGACCACCGACAAGCAATCCCGCGAAAAAGTGGATGCCCTAAGGGCGCTGGGTGCGGAGGTTATTGTGTGCCCAACGAATGTGGACCCCGAAGATCCTCGTTCGTATTACAGCGTTTCGTCTCGTTTGGCTTTGGAAACACCCCATGCTTGGAAGGCCAACCAATACGATAATTTATCGAATCGGCAAGCCCACTTTGAACAAACAGGTCCGGAAATTTGGGAACAAACCGAAGGCCGTGTGACGCACTTGGTGGTTGGAGTCGGAACAGGAGGAACGATTTCGGGCACGGCCCGTTACCTCAAATCCAAGAACCCCAACATCAAGGTTTGGGGCATTGACACCTACGGTTCGGTCTTCAAAAAATACAAGGAAACCGGGATTTTTGACAAGCAAGAAATCTACCCTTATGTAACCGAGGGCATTGGCGAGGATTTTTTGCCGGCCAACGTGGATTTTTCATTGATTGACCTTTTTGAAAAGGTCACCGACCGGGACGCGGCCCTAATGACCCGAAGGATTGCCCGTG
>RFPG01000334.1 GCA_009926245.1 Sphingobacteriia bacterium
AAGCTTTGGGGTGGTTTTACTTTTTTATCGAAACGAATTTTCTTAAAACGAAGGCGTCTTAGCAACAACCGCTACCCGGCTTGCAACGGCCGACAACGGGTGATTGGGGCCTTGGCTGGGGAGGGGCCTCTTCAAAGTGGCGCGGCGGGTTCGAGGCTTCCTCCAACATGGGCACGCCACAGCGATCCGGGGCCAGGCAATTGGTTTGGAGGGGTTGCAGGGCGAAAATGCCCTCCATGATTTCCACTCCGTACCTTTCAATGGTCTTGCCCTGGTATTCGACCTCCATTTCGTGGTTATCCCATTCCATCCAGGACTCTGTTTCACGAATAATCCGTAGGAGTTTGGAAGGATCCAATCGATGATCCACGTCGTTGGCAACCCATAATTGCAATTGGATACGGCGTTCCATCCGGTGGGTACCTCCGCAATCCACGAAACGACGTGTCATCAAAGCGACTTCCGTAACATGGGCATGGGCGGGGACAAGGCTTCCATCCGGCAAGGCCCAACGAAGTTCGCTCAGCTTGGCAAGGGTCTGTAAAAAATCTTGTATTTTCATGTTAGTAACAATATATGTTTATTTTTGATCGTCCATTTTTCCTTAAGCACAGCCCTTTTCGGAACAGGCTTGGGTTTGTTCGTGCATTTGATGCAAGTAATCGCGGAGCATTTCGGTGAGCTCGGGGTTGACCCAATAACAAATGGATTGGCCGGCGATGTCCCCAACAATGAATCCAACGGATTGAAGAATGCGCAGGTGCCGAGATACGGTGGGTTGAGCCAATGGCAATTCATCCACCAAATCACCGGCGATGCAGCGATCTTGGGCCAAGAGATGTTCCACAATGGCCAAGCGAGCGGGATGACCCAAGGCCTTGAAAACATCCGCCCTTTGGAGAAGGGTCGAGGGGTAATGCTCGGTTTTGGTAATTCCCATGGCTTCAAATGGTTGAGAATGATAGAGGGCTGCGTCGATGGGTGTTTAGGAATGCAAAGATATTGCTAAATAGCAATATTACTATACAAGCCGTTGGATTCCTTGGAAAAACCCCGGAAGTCGCTTTTCTTCAAATTAAGAAAGCTTTAACGGTGTTCCGATTGCATCTTCGTGACATAACAAGGCCCTTCATCCCTCGCTCCTCTTCATCCCTCGCTCCTCTTCAATCCTGGCCCCATGATCAACCCAACCAATCTGCCTTTTGAACATTATATACACCGTAGCAATTGGCTACGAGCGGCGGTCCTGGGAGCCAACGACGGGATTATCTCCATCGCCAGCCTTGCGGTGGGGATTGCCTCGGCAGGCACCGAGCGATCGGATGTTTTGCTAGCCACTGTGGCGGGTTTGGTAGCCGGAGCCTTGTCCATGGCGGCCGGGGAATATGTTTCGGTCAGTGCACAGACCGACATTGAGCAGGCCGATATCGAACGCGAAAAAGTTGAGCTGGCTACTATGCCGGACCAAGAACTGGCTCTGTTGGCTGATATCTACCGCAAAAGAGGATTGAGCCCCGCCACCGCCATGCAGGTAGCGGTCGAACTCACCGAAAA
>RFPG01000335.1 GCA_009926245.1 Sphingobacteriia bacterium
CACCCTTTTCCCAACACAAATTAACAGAGACCCGGTCCGCGTTCGCTTTGACCGCCAACTTTCACCGTTGCTATGGTCCTATGGGGTCGGGGTGCGGGCCCATCTTTTGGGTTATTCCATCCGTCTGGACAGAGCCTGGGCTCATGAACACCGCGTTCGCTTGGCCCCTGCCTGGGTCTTGTCCCTGGGCTTGGATTTTTGATTTTTGGCCACTGCAGGCGGTTCGAAGGTGCAGTTGGGGCGGGTTGGGCTATCTTTGTCAATCGTCCTAAACCCTGTTTTGCCATGAATGCTGATACGACCCCTTTGTTTCTGCTCCTGGGGAACCTAAGCACCGGAGAATTAATTCTGATTTTTGCGGTGGTGCTCTTGCTGTTTGGGGCCAAGCGTATTCCTGAACTTGCCCGTGGTTTGGGCAAGGGAATTCGGGAATTTAAAGACGCATCTTCCGGCATTCGCAAAGAAATCGAGAAGGAGACCGAAACCCGCAGCGAGAACCGTTCCTGAAACCCCTAAAGAATCAGGTTTGTTTTTTGATGGTATTCAATGTTATCACGATCGTCTTCGCTCGGGCCAACAAACCGTTCGGGGCGAGGTGCTTGCTTGTTTGGATAGAATCCGCAAGCATGAATCCGAAGGCGCCTTTTTGGAAGTTTATACCGAAGAGGCTTTGGCCAAGGCAGATGCCCTGGATGCACGGGGTTTTGGGGGCGATTTAGCACCGCTTACCGGGGTGGTGGTGGGCGTCAAGGATAACATTTGTCACAAAAACCACCGACTATCGGCGGGTTCTCGTATTCTCGAAGGTTTTGTTTCGCTGTATTCAGCAACGGTGGTCGAGCGTTTGGAAGAGGCGGGGGCCATCGTGATAGGTCGTTTGAATTGCGACGAGTTTGCGATGGGATCCTCCAACGAAAATTCGGCCTTTGGTCCGGTCCGCAATCCACTGGATCCGGAACGAGTTCCCGGTGGTTCTTCAGGCGGTTCGGCTGCTGCGGTGGCTTTTGGTGGTTGTCATTTGAGCCTGGGAACGGATACCGGCGGTTCGGTTCGACAACCAGCGTCGTATTGCGGTTTGGTGGGGATCAAACCCACCTACGGAAGGGTTTCACGGCACGGTATCGTTGCCTTCGGTTCTTCTTTTGATCAAGTAGGGGTTTTTGGTGAGCATCTCGAAGACGCCGTTGTTCTGCTCACTTGCATATCGGGGGCTGATGATCAGGACGCCACCTGCACTGCCCGCCCTGGCGAGCCCTTGAATACCTCCACGTCAAAAGGCCCCTACCGCTTGGGTTACAGCCCCGAATGGATGGAAAACCCTGCTTTGAGCCCGGTTTGGCGCCAACGAATGCAGGAAGCAATGAAAGCCTGGGAGGCAGCAGGTCACACCTTGGTACCCTGTTCGGTGCAGGGGCTGGAATACGCCATCCCGGTCTACTATATTTTGGCGACTGCCGAAGCATCTTCCAACCTAAGTCGCTATGCTGGGATGCATTATGGATACCGATCCCCGGAGGCCGATTCCCTGGAGACA
>RFPG01000336.1 GCA_009926245.1 Sphingobacteriia bacterium
ATAGATATCCCCCGTGAAATGCAAATTGATGTCCTCCATCGGAGCCGCTTGGGCTCGTCCTCCCCCGGTCGCCCCCCCTTTGATCCCAAAAACAGGACCCAGCGATGGCTCCCTCAGGGCCGCCGCTGCCCGCACCCCGATCCGGTTCAAACCATCCAGCAAACCCAGGGTACACGTTGTTTTGCCCTCCCCCGCCGGCGTTGGACTCATGGCCGAAACCAGGACCAAACGCCCACGCGGTCGGCCCATCTCCGCCTTGGTGTATTCCAAAGGGATTTTGGCTTTGAATTTTCCGAAATGCTCCAGGGCCTCCGATGGAATCCCCAGACGTTCCGCGATCCGATCTACATGAAGCAGGGTCGTTTGACGGGCAATCTCTTGGTCGGTCATCATGCAATGCAGGTGATCAAGAAAGACTGCGAACCAGCAGCAAAACCAAGCCGGCCAAAAGCGCCGAAATAGGAATCGTCAAAACCCAGGCCCAGAGCAATTGAATGGTCACCCCCCAGCGCACCGCCGAAAGCCTTTTGGTCGCCCCCACCCCGATAATCGAACCCGTAATCGTATGCGTTGTACTCACCGGAATCCCCATCTGCTCGGTCATAAACAAGGTCAAAGCTCCGGAGGTTTCGGCACAAACCCCCTCCAACGGCGTCACCTTGGTGATCTTGGTGCCCATGGTTTTGATGATTTTCCAACCACCGCTCAGGGTGCCCAAACCGATCGCCGAATAACAGGCCAAAGGAACCCAGTCCGGCATGTTCTTGATGTCCTCGATATCTCCGTTGGCCATCATCGCCGCCGCAATGATCCCCATCACCTTCTGGGCATCGTTGCCCCCGTGTCCCACACTGAACGCCGCGGATGAAAGCAACTGCAGCTTTTTGAACATATCCCCCACCCGATACGCCGTCGGCGTGGTGAACTTCTCGACATACCAAAAAGCCAAAACAAACAAAAAGGCCACCGCCATAATGCCCCAAACCATCACCGAATTATCGGCACTGGACAAGCTTTTGGATAACTTGGAAGTCAGAGCAGGCTCCGAGCCCGGAAAAAGCAAGGCTACCTGGGCAGCCAAACCCTCCGCACCCACCTCGTCGTAGCCACGAATCAGCGACCGGACCTCGTCCTTTTGAGAAGACCAATTGACCGAAGAACCGTAAACCTTCTGAGCCGCATCGGCCATTTTGATTTGTTCAAAATAATCAAAGGCAAACCAAGTCAGCATACAGGATGCCACAATGATGCTCGTCCGCAGCCAGAGGTTGTGCTGAATGGTCACCAAGGTGATAAAGGCCGAAATCGTCATGCCAATCAAAGGCGCCAGAAAAATAAAAAAGAGGGTCTTGGAGATTTTGTCCATCGCCACAATGGCCTCAAAATCCAGACCGGGCTGATTCCAAAAAGCATTCATCAAGGCGGCACCCGCAAACCCCCCGATGAGGGTATGCGATGACGATGAAGGAATTCCGTACCACCAAGTCAAAAGGTTCCAAGCAAT
>RFPG01000337.1 GCA_009926245.1 Sphingobacteriia bacterium
AGGGAAGTCAGCGCAATATCAAAGGCGGACAAGGGTTGAGCGGTTTTCATGGTTGGGCCGCAAAAATACGAAAAACAAGGGGATTTTGCCCTAGTTTTCCTCCGATTGCTCGAGCTCTTTGGGTTTTGGACCCCTTTTGAGGGCGTTTTTCTCCAAATCCTCTTGGTCCGATCGAGTCCGAATTCGGTCCACCGTGGCATAAATCGCGTGCAGCAGGGAGGATGGATCGGCCTTGCGCAGGGCTGCTTTGTCAAAGGCAGGGCCATGGTCCGGGGAGCAACGCACCATCGGAAGGCCCCCGGTAAAATTCACTCCTTGCTCAAAAGCCAAGGTTTTGAAGGGAATCAAGACCTGATCGTGGTACATGCCCAGTACGGCGTCAAAACGGCTGTACGAGCCGGTGCCCCAAAACCCATCGGCCCCGTATGGACCAAAAACCAAGAGGCCATCATCCCGCATCTGACGCAGGGTTGGGATCAAAATATCGGCCTCTTCCCTACCCAGCAAGCCCCCATCCCCGGCATGGGGATTGAGCCCTAGGACAGCAATCCGAGGTTTGGAGATTCCAAAATCCAGCTTAAGGGAGGCCAGCATGTCATTGATTTTGGCCCGCAAGGCATCTGCGCTGATGCGGGCAGGAACTTCCTGCAAGGGGACATGCCCGGTGAGGGTCGCAACACGAAGGGTATCGGCTACCATCCACATCAAGGAACGGGCCTTGGCCGCCTTCGGAAGGCCCTCCCGGACCGCAGCCTCTAGAAATTCGGTATGACCTGCAAAGCGAAAGGTCTCGGACTGCATGAGGTTTTTGTCAATAGGCAAGGTCACCAAACCTGCGGCTTTGCCCTGGAGGCATTCTTCGGTGGCCCTTCGCAAGGAGATTTCCGCGTATCGCGCCAGAGTCGGATCGGATTCGCCGGGGCGTAGGTTCAAATCATCTTGCCAACAAACCACCAAGTTGAATTTGCGAGGCTGGGCCTGGGATGCATCCGCAACAATTTGGTAATTCCAGTCCTGCAAACCCAATTCTTTGCGGTAAAACCCGACAACGCGACCCGATGCATACAAAACAGGGGTGCAACGATTCAGCATGCGGGGGTCCGAAAAAAGCTTGAGCAGCAAGGGCAAACCCACCCCGTTCAGGTCTCCACTGCTAAATGCCAATACGGGTAGGTTCATGTGGATTTGGTTTTGACCGACCTGCGAGCCGTGGAACGCCCCTTGGCAGGGGCCTTGGAGGAGGCGGAACGAGCACGCAAAAATGCATACAAAAGGCGAACCCCGTGACCGGTCGCATGCTTGCCCCGGTAACCACTTTCGTTGTCCAAAAAGGCCGGACCGGCGATGTCCAAATGCACCCAAGGATAATCGGTAAAATGCTCCAGGAACTTGGCCGCCGTGATGGCCCCGGCTTCCCGTCCACCGATATTCTTGAGGTCAGCTACCGGGGTTCGAATCATATCCCCGTATTCGTCCCAAAGCGGAAAGGGCACAAGACGCT
>RFPG01000338.1 GCA_009926245.1 Sphingobacteriia bacterium
GAGGCGACCATCTATTTTGAACTGAACAAATCCACGATCCGGGAAAGCGAACGCAAGCGCAAGGAGATTTTGCAATTGGTTAACTTCTTGAGTAAAACCAAAGAAATCCTCAAGATTGAAGTCAACGGTTACGCCTCCCCAGACGGTGAATTGCAGTTTAACAACGAACTAGCCAATGAACGGGCCGGTGCGGGTGGCAAGTTTGTGGTGGACGCGCTGCGATCCAGCAAAGGATTGAAGGACATCAATTACGATATCAACAATAGCAACCTCTACGTTCAAAACCAAGGAACCGAAGACTGGAAAGGTTTGCTCCAAGGCATTGAATTTGCCCGCATTCCCAACAAAGAAAAAGTCGTCGAAATTATCCGTAACACTTCGTTGTCCAGCACCGAAAAGCAAAGCCAATTGCGTGACATGAACGATGCCTGGGAAATCATTACCGAGGAATATCTGCCCCCACTACGACGCGCCAACATGGTCATCATGACCAAGGTAGCTCCCCGCACCTTCGAAGAGCGTATGGAACTTATTCGCGTTCCATCTTCCGAAATATCCGCATCCGAAATGCTGGCCACTGCCGAGCAAGCCGGTTCTCCAGCCCTGGCTGCCGATATCCTCGAAAAAACCAAACAGCGCTTTCCGGCCGATCACCGGGCTTATAACAACTTGGCTGTGATGGATATTCAAGGCGGTCGTTTCGAAACAGCCGCCAAGAATCTGGACGCTGCAGCCGAAGCCGCCCCAAGCTCCTTGGAAGTCATGAACAACCAAGCCATGGTCGCTACGCGACTTGGTGATTGGGCCAAACTCGCTTTGGTGGTCAAGAGAGCCCAGGCCAACGGACAAAGCCTCCCTGAATACGAGGCCGTGCTCCTAATCCGGAAAGGTCAATACAAAGAAGCAATCCAAGTGCTGGGCAATCAACCCGCCGGTACTTTGCAAGCCCTGGCTCATATCCTCAACCGCGATGATTCCAAAGCGGCTGCAGCCCTGAACGCCCTGGGATCGTCCAACGAATCATCGGTTCTTTACTTAAGAGCCGTTCTTGCCGCCCGGACTCGCAATGCTTCCGAATTGGGAAAGGCCGTGCAGACCCTGTTGGCCACGTACCCCGAATTCAAAGACCAAATCGCCGTCGATCCAGAATTTGCCGAATTGCGCAAAGAGATTCTTGCGACAACGAAGTAACCTACTCAGGCCTTGGGTCCTGGGAACCTTGGATGGCTGCCAAGATTTTGGAAGCCATGGAGGAACCAACGACCGATGCAAGCGCTTCGGCATTGGCCAGGTAAACTTGTTCGGCCGAGCCAAACGCCTCCAATAATTTTCGAACGGTAACGGGTCCAACCCCAGGCAAGTTGACCAACTCGGAGGCCGTATTGCTTTTGCTGCGTCGGCGTCGGTGATGGTTTAAACCAAATCGGTGAGCTTCGTCCCTCATTTGTTGCAACAATCGCAGGGTGGGGCTCTTTTTGTCCAGCATCAGGGGATGGGGAT
>RFPG01000339.1 GCA_009926245.1 Sphingobacteriia bacterium
ATTCCGGTGCCTGACGGGGAATTGCACCGGGTGCTCGGCGGTGGCTTGGTCCCCGGGGGCCTCTGTTTACTGGGCGGCGAACCCGGTATCGGTAAATCCACCTTGCTACTCCAATTGGCTCTAAGACTCACTGATCTGACCACCCTCTATGTTTCTGGCGAAGAAAGCCGGCAACAAATTCGCCTCAGGGCCGAAAGGCTGGGATCCCTGCACTCCCGCTGTTTGTTGTTATGCGAAACCGAAACCACCGCCATTTTTCGTGCCATTGAAGAAACCAAGCCCCAATTGATTTTGGTGGATTCGGTCCAAACGCTCTTTCAACAAGAATTGGACTCGGCTCCAGGAACCGTAGCCCAAATTCGGCATGTCGCCGGTGAATTCATGCAATACGCCAAACAAAACCAGGTGCCGGTCATCCTGGTAGGGCATGTTACCAAAGACGGCAACCTTGCCGGACCCAAAGTCCTGGAACACCTGGTTGACACCGTGTTACAATTTGAAGGCGATCGTCATCAATCCTATCGCCTCTTGCGCAGCCTCAAAAATCGATTTGGCGCCACCCACGAATTAGGCATTTATCAGATGGATAGCGATGGTCTGAAAGAGGTGCTGAATCCTTCCGATCTGCTCATGAGTCGGCATTGGCAAAACCGTTCGGGAATCGCGATTGGCAATACCCGCGAAGGCAACCGCTCCCTCATGGTCGAAGTTCAGGCCCTCGTTTCACCGTCCAATTTTGGCCAATCCCAACGCAACAGCACGGGCTTTGAACACAAGCGCCTCCAAATGCTGATCGCCGTCCTCCAAAAACGATGCCGCCTGCCCTTGTCCCAACACGATATATTTTTGAACTTGGCCGGTGGTCTCGAAACCTCCGACCCGGCGCTGGACTTTGCAGTCTGCGCTGCCCTGGTATCCTCGCTCCTGGATCTACCTCTGTCCAACCGTTGTGCCTTCATCGCCGAAATCGGATTGGGAGGAGAATTAAGGCCCGTTTCGGGCATGGACGCTCGCCTGGCCGAGGCCCGCAAGTTGGGTTTTGACAAAGTCGTCCTTTCCTCCCACCAAGGCATCGAGGCCGGCATCCTCCCCGGAGGACGCAAAACCAAAGGCCTGCGTATTTTACCCATGGATTTTATCAGCGACTGGACCCAGACCCTGCGAAACCATAACAACGAACCAACCGAATCGAACCATGCTTAGTCCCGTGACCGGAACCAAGGAGCGGGCCATCCTGGTGGGGGTGATTACCCCCCAACAACCCGAAAACCAAACCTCCGAGTACCTCGACGAATTGGAGTTTTTGAGTGAAACAGCTGGAGCAAATGTCTGCGCACGCTTTACCCAACGCTTGGCCCACCCGGATCCTCGAAGTTATGTAGGCAGCGGCAAACTCAGGGAGATGGTGGACTATGCCAACCAAGAAGGTTTGGACCTGGTGGTTTTTGACGATGAACTCAGTGCAGCTCAACTTCGTAACATCGAAAAAGCCTTCAACC
>RFPG01000340.1 GCA_009926245.1 Sphingobacteriia bacterium
TACGATCTCTGGGTCACCGAACCGAGAACCCGCGATACCAAAATTTTGGCCAAACTGGGAGCCGGCGGTGGTGGTCTGGAAATCAGCAAGGACGGTAAAAGCCTCTTCACCCTCAAGGAAGGCCGCCTCACCAAAATCGACGAAAACGGCAAGAGCGAACCCATCGGTATCGCCGGGGAAATGGAACTGGATGCCGAAGCCGAGCGGGCGTATATCCTAGACCATACCTATCGCCAAGTGGTGCAGAAATTCTACGATCCCCAAATCCACGGCATCGATTGGAAAGGCTTTTATACAAATTACCGGGAATTTCTACCGCATCTTAACAACAATTACGATTTCCAGGAATTGCTTTCCGAATTTCTGGGCGAGCTCAACGCATCGCATACCGGGGGGCGCTATTCCCCATCGAATCCCCAAGGGGATGAAACCGCCAGCCTGGGCTTGCTCTACGACGAGCGTTTCCCAGGTCCCGGTCTCAAGGTCACCGAAATTTTGGCCGAAGGTCCCTTTAGCAAAGCTGCTTCGGCCCTCAAGCCCGGTGCCATCCTCGAAAAAATCGACGGAATTGCCATCGATGCGAACACCGATTGGACGGCCCTGCTCAACCGCAAGGCCCGCAAAAACACCTTGGTGACTTTCCGTAACACCATGGACACCAAGAGCATCGAGGAGGTGGTCAAGCCCATCAGCCTGGGCGATGAAACCGGGCTGATGTACGCCCGTTGGGTGCAGCGCATGAAGGACGAGGTGCATCGGCTGAGCGGTGGCACCCTGGGTTATGTGCACGTTCAGGGCATGAACGATGGTTCGTTCCGGGATGTTTTTGATGAAGTCTTGGGCGAAAATTTTGATCGCCAAGGCCTGGTGGTGGATACCCGTTTCAACGGCGGAGGCTGGCTGCACGACGACCTCAAAACCTTCCTGAGCGGGCAGCGCTACCTGGACTTTGCCCCGCAGGGGAATCGCCTCAAGGACGGCGAACCCATGGGCCGTTGGACCAAACCCAGCTGCGTGCTTATGAGCGAAGGCAACTACAGCGATGCCTTTATTTTTCCGTACGTGTACAAGCAGGCCGGCATCGGCAAAACCATCGGCAAACCCGTGCCCGGTACCGGCACCGCCGTTTGGTGGGAAACCCAAATCGACCCCACCATGGTTTTTGGTATTCCTATGGTCGCCACCATTGGTCGTGAAAACCGCCCCACCGAAAACCTGCAATTGGAACCCGATATCAACGCCGACCTCCCCTACCGCGATTTCCTCGAAGGCCGCGATACCCAGCTCGCCAAAGCCGTCGAGGTCCTGATGCAGGAAGTCAAGGGGCGGAAATGAAGGTAACGCAAGCGATGCGAGTTAACTGTGCCTAACGGTTTGCGTGTAAGCGATGTTCCTTGTGTTGCGCCTGCGGCAAGGCAATATTGCTTACACGCTGTTATAGCCAGTGCCATTATTGGTTGTATTTTTTAAAATTTTCTGCCTGT
>RFPG01000035.1 GCA_009926245.1 Sphingobacteriia bacterium
GGCCATGGCCATTCAGCTCATCATTAACCGGGAGCTCGGTCTGGCTTTTAACCAAAATCCTTTGCAGGGATCCTTTGTTATCGAAGAACTCACCGATCTAGTCGAAGAAGCGGTCATGATGGAGTTTGATCGCATTACCGAACGCGGCGGAGTCCTGGGCGCGATGGAGTCGATGTATCAACGCAATCAGATTCAGGAGGAGTCACTGCATTACGAAACCCTCAAGCACAACGGAGATTTGCCTATCATCGGGGTCAATACTTTTTTGAGCAAAGAAGGTTCACCGACCCTGATCCCTGGCGAAGTTATCCGGGCCACGGAGGCCGAAAAGGAAGCCCAGATTGCAACCCTTCAAAGCCTGCACGGTCGATACCCCCACGAAGCCGCTCAATGGCTCAGGCGCCTCTCCGAAGCGGCTTTGCGTCAAGAGAATTTGTTTGATGTTCTGATGGAAGCCGTCAAGTATTGTTCGCTGGGACAGATCACCGACACCTTGTACAACGTGGGAGGCCGTTATCGCCGGAACATGTAACCAAGCCTGACGAGCGGTTCACCCTAGATTCAAGAAACAAAGGGGGCCGCGGTCCAGAGGCTGCGGTTCCGCGGTCCAGGAAGCGTTGGCCCTAAAGGGTGGGGGCCAAATTGCTTTGGCGAACGAAGCGTTGCATTTCCAAAAATACCGAAAACATCTTGCGACCCTTGCGGAGATCTTCAAACTCCAACTTGTAGGAAGAGATGGTTGCAGGCCATGGGATACTGCCCCCGGCTTGGTAGTTGGTAATGCAGGCTTGTTTGCGGCAATCAAACCGCAGAATAACGCGTTGACGGCAGGGGGCTGGACAGGCCGTTCCTTCCTTGATTTCTTCCATGCGGATACGCACATCGCTCAGTCGGAAGACCACATGGCCTCCCCCAAATTCCTGGCCGTTGATCCGCAGATTGCCGTATTCGTCCATCATGCAGTCGGGTCCAAAAACGCCTTTGAGGTAAATATCGGCATCGGTATAATCGCGAATCCGGTTGGGGGCCTGGGCAGCCGTTGGGAGGGATAAACCCCCGTACAGCACCCCCGCAAGGAGGAGGGAAACCAAAAAACGGGGGAAACCAAGAGGTAAAGAAGTCATCATAGCACCAAATTTAATACCTTTAACCGAACCTCAACCCCTCAACCTATGGCAACAGCCTTGATTACCGGAGCCTCTGAAGGCATTGGATTGGAATTGGCCCGCATCCATGCAGCGGCCCAAGATGATTTGATTCTGGTCGCCCGACGAATTGATTTACTTCATAAGCTCCGCGATGAATTGGTGGCCGCCCACCAAATTCAAGTTCATTGTTATGAAATGGACCTGAGCATTCCCGCGAATATTGATCGTCTCTACCAAAGCACCAAAGCCGCCGGGATGCAGGTTCATTATTTGGTCAACAACGCTGGCTTTGGGAGTTTCGGTCCTTTTATTGAAAATTCTTGGGAGAGGGACGCTTCCATGATTGATCTCAATGTAAGGGCAGTGGCCCATCTAACCCGGCTCTATGCCCGGGATATGGTGGACCAAGGGGGAGGGCGCATCTTGAACGTGGCCTCAACGGCCGCCTTTCAACCGGGACCGGGCATGGCGGTTTATTTTGCTACCAAGGCCTTTGTATTGCATTTTTCCGAAGCATTGCACCTGGAATTACGACGTCACGGGATCACCGTAACGACCCTTTGCCCTGGACCCACCCAAAGCGGATTTGCACGGGCCATGCGGGAACCGGGAGGCTCGTCTCCTTCCATGCTTTCCAGCAAACGAATCCCCGATTCGGCCTCGGTGGCCCTCTTTGGGTACAAAGCCATGATGCGTGGCCGTGCCGTGGCCGTCCATGGCTGGATGAATGCGGTCATGGCTGCGTCCACCGGCTTCATGCCACGGGCTTGGGTGGTCCGCGTCTCGGCCGCCATCACCGGGGGACTTTAGAGGTTCCTTGAACAAAGCAAATGGCTCCGGGTCTTCTGATGTTACGGCCCCTGCATTTTGGATGGAACTCCGAAACAGGGCTCAGCAATGCTTTTCAGAATCGAGAACCGGATGGCCATCCGGTGCAAACAGCCCAGGAAGGCCAACGAGAATTTGATGCCATGCACCACCGGCTGGTGGAAGCGGGGCTTCAAGTGACGGTCCTAACGGATCGAAAGGAAGTTCCCTGTCCCGATGCTGTTTTTCTTAACAATTTGTTTTGCACCCTGCCGGACGGCGGGTTGATCCATTTCCCCATGGAGGCCCCTTCCCGAAGACTCGAAAAAAGAGAAGACCTCGCTCATCACCTGATCGAAGCCGGGTATCGAGTGGCCTACGAATCGGATTGGAGCGATTGGGCCCGCCAAGGGCAGTTCCTGGAAGGGACGGGTAGCATGGTTTTGGACCATGCCCATCGTTGCGCATATGCGGCTTTTTCGACCCGAACCAGTCCGGAGCTCTTGGAGCGTTGGTGCCACGAAACGGGATACGATGGATGGGGCTTTGACAGCGCCGATGCCAACGGACGGCCTTATTACCATACCAATGTTATAATGAGTCTGGGGCAAAACATCGCCCTCTTGGCCGCCGAGGCCCTGGACCCTTGGGGTCAAAAAGAATTGATCACGCGGCTGAATTCCACCGGGCGCGATGTACTCCTACTCAGCCCCGCCCAAATTGAATCCTTTGCGGCCAATGTTCTGCAAGTGGATCACCCCGAGGGTCATCGCTGCTGGATTGCCTCCGAAACGGCCGTTCGCGCTTGGGGTCCCGAATTGAGAGATCGCATCGAAGCCGATGGCGAAATTATTTCGGTATCCATCCCCACCATCGAAAAAATCGGTGGCGGTTCAGCCCGCTGCATGCTGGCCGAAAATTACCTGCCCCTGCTCTAGGGCACAAAAACCACATGCCCCGGCGCGATCCCCGTGGTAAAGCTATCCACCAAGGCGCCCTGGGAATTCCAACGAAATACCTTGCCCGCCGAAGCAAAATCCCCGGCATCGGTGGTTACCAGGTAGCGATTCCCGTTGGGATCGAAAGCGGTATGATAAAACAAACGATTCACCCAAGGCTGGTTCGGATTCACCGTTCCACTGGTGAACGGGAGATTCAACCGATGCAAGCCGGAATGAACGGAGCTCTCCAGCTGGTACATCAAACCATCGCCGGTCGGCAACAACAAAAGATCCTTGGGATGATCATCGCTGCGACCCCAGGTTAGCTGAGCCAGGGATTCACCGTCCGACAAGCGCAATAGATGCAGGGAACCCGCCGTTTCTGGTCCGCTCCACGAAGGACGACCCCCACACAAAACAGCCACCGTTGTGCCCAAGACCACCATGCTATTTGGACGATCTCCCACCGTGATCGTTTGGAGCACCGTATCCGCCTCCGTATCCACCAAGGTCACCGTATTGGTATCGCTGTTGGCCACCACCAAGCGATTTCCAGCCACCGCAAGGGCGTTCGGAAAAGGGCCCACCGTTAGACGGGTCAAAACCTGCTTGCTGGCCCAGTCAATCACGGCGACCCGACCCGCTGCGCCAAAGCGAACCCATTCAGTCACATAGGCCTTGGCCCTCAAGATATCCACGGCTACAGCCGATGGCAATTCGAAGCCCGTTGTGGTCCCGATCGATTGCATGGTTTGGGGATTCACCCATTCGACGCGGCCCGCATTATTCAAAACGACTAATCCTAAATTATTCTGAATAACCATGCTTTGGGCAATGTTACCAAGAGGACGTTGATTGATTCTTCCAAACACATCCTGTTCCACTCGACTTCCATCCCTGGAAATCCACGTTAAGGTCCCGGTTCCGTTCCCAAAGGGACCCTCGTTCACAACCCAAAATCCATTGTTATACAACGAAGTTGTTGGAGGGATTGGTTCTTTTTGGCATCCGGCCATCAGCAGCCCCGTCCCTAACCATAGGGCGCCCTGCAAGGCGATATTGGATAACCATCCCAAGGAAAATGGAAGAGGTCTAGGGTTGTTTCTCTGAAAGTATCTCATTATTGGGGGGATTTAAGTCGTTTGGGAGATTTAAAAAGCGAAGTGGATAGGGACAAGTGAAAACTGCGCCCGGGACGAGGAAACCAAGGCACTTCTTCGTAGCGGGTATTGGTTAGATTCCGAATTTGCAGAGATATCCGGTGGCCTCGCTTTTCGTAGGAGGCGGCTGCCGTGACCAGGGCATAAGCGGGCAGGGTTTCCGAACCATCCGAGAGGGTGTTTCGAGAAGAAATCCCCTGGACTTGACCGAACAAAGTCCAGGAACCATAAACCAAGGCACTCTGGAGCATCCCTCTGTGCTGGGGGATATAAGGCCATTGAATACGCTGACGGGTATCGCCTTCTGACCAGACTCGTTGCAGACCGTATTCTGCTTGCCAGGTCCAAGTCAGGCCCCGTAACACCCAACTTTGAACAGACCCCTGGATGCGAACCTCCGTCCCCAGCGATTGATTCAACCCCACATTCATGGGCGACCACCAGGCCGCGTTGGGCGAGGGCTGCCAAAGAATTCGCTCCCTCATTTCCCGCCAAAAAGCCAGGATGGTGGCGTCGATTTTGTGCTTGCCATGGACCACCAAATGTTTATACCCCCCTTCGGCCTGACGACTTCGCTCGGGCTTGAGGTCCGGTCGTCCACCGGGCACCCAAAGCCGATCGTTCAGCGAAGGAGGATTCACGGCGGTACGGACCTCGGCCCACCAAAAAGAATTCCTTTGAACATAACGGGCTCTTAGGTTGGCTGCCAGTGGCAATCCCTTTCCATCGAAGATTTCGGCCTTGATTTGTCCCGAAAATTCAAAAGGACCTCGATCCAGGGTCCAAGGCAGGATCAGGGCCCATCGCTCCTGCTGAACCGGCACAAGGTATTGGGAAGAACGGGCCTCGTGGCGATCCCACAACCCCATAAAGCGAACCCTCCAACCGCGGCGTTGGTAATCCACGCCCCCCCTCGCCTGCATGCCTTGGGTCTGATGAAAACCGTAAACCCCGCTCAGGGTATCCGTGTAGCGATTCAAATCTTTTTGAAAAGCCAAAGCCGTCCAATAGTTCCATCGCCGATTCTTCTGCCAAGACCATTTGGCTTGGACACGAAACATGCTATCGTTCTGTCGAGCCGAACCAGGACGCGATGTCATGGAAGAGGGGATGCCCCTTCGACTTCCTTGCAACCATAGGCTGGTTTCAAAGGCATGCCCGGCGCTGCCCTTCCAATTGCTTTGATGGACCAAGGCCTCCTGCCCAAAATCAGCCCCCAACATCTTGGCATCCGGTGCCCCCGCCAAGGCTCGGTTGGGGTAACCAAATCGGTTGGCATTGCGAGTTAGCAATCCGCGGGTCATGCCTTGCCAACGGCCTTGACCCAGGGCAAATCCACAACCCAACGACTGATCCCCCAAGGTCCCCGCAGAGACCACCGCCTCAAAGCGCGGCGAAGTCAACGAACCAAGGCCAATTCCACCACCCATCCCGTAACCACCGGTCCTCAAAGCTTCACCACCGTTATCCAAACCCAGGCCTTGAAACAACCAAACCGGTACCAACTGCAAATCCGTTGTCCGGTTCATGGGGTGGTTCAAGCTAAAATCGCCCCAAGTCAAATCATTGTGCGTTGCACCACCGCCCCTGTACGATAAGGTGCTGAGTCCCCCCGGAACGGATTGGCGCGTAACCGGCGTGCCCAGCATGCCCATCACATCGGCTAGTGAGGCCAACGGCATGGTCTTTAACCAAACCGAATCCATGGTTCGGCTGATTCGAAAGGTTCGTACAGTGACTTCGGTTAACACCAAGGGCTTCACGCGAAGGGTGTCTTGTTCCGATGCAATGGGGAACGCAAAGGCCCTCCATGGGACCCAAAAGAAGGCCCAAAAAACGACAACGAACTTGAGCCTTTGCCCCATGGTTTGCATTTTGTAAACGGGATTCGAAAAAAATCCAGGACAAACCACAGCCCTCCCCTTGCGAGGTACAGCAACGTTATCCTAGGTTTTTGATCCAGAAAACCCGGTAATCTTCACTTGGCGGCAGGTCTTCTGACTTGGCCCATTCCGAACGCCTTCCCGTCTGGCCGTTGACCGGCTTCCACAGTGGCTTATGGTTCGAAACCTGTACAGGCCTCACAGCAGCTGGTACTGTCCCGGAATTGCACCGGAGTTCCCTCTTCGTTTTGGCTCTCGCCAAAAACCGCCAAGCGATTCAAAGGTAAAGAAATTCCCCCACTATGAAGCCTTACCTGCGATGGAGTCCACCAAGGCCTGAATAACCCGACGGTTTTGCACGGTCACCTGATCATCGGGCTTCAATTCCAGAATCCGGTCCAAATCCTTGAGGGCTGATGGATAATCCCGCAGAACCATGTGAAGCAAACTGCGATTTTGGATGGCCTCCAAAAAATCTTCTTGGGCCTCAATGGCCCGATTGTAATCGGCCAAAGCCCCTTGAAAATCATTCAATTTTCGCTTGGTATTGCCGCGATTAAAAAAAGACTCCGCTAAACGAATTCGATATTCAATGGCTGTATCAAAATCTTGAAGGGCCCCGACATGGTCCCCGATTTCGGAACGGGACGTCGCCCTGTCAAAATAGATTCCTTTGTTGGAGGTATCCTTGGCCATCGCCCTCGTATAATCCTCCACGGCACCATTGTAATCCTTGAGATAGAACCGGACCAATCCCCGATTGTGGTAGGCCGAACGGTATTGATCGTTGATTTGGACCAAACGATCAAAGTCTTGAAAGGCCTTTGCCAGGTATTCTTTGTTATAAAACTCTTCTTTGCGCGATGCCACATTGGCCAAACGCAAGTAACAGCAACCCCGGTTGTTGTAGGCCAATTGAGCTTCCGGGTATTGGTCCAAGACATCGGTAAACAAAGCCTCGTCATCTTTCCAAACGTCCACCCTTCGAAAGGCCAGCAAAGACATGATGGCCAAAGCAAGCACGGCCACCCCGTTCCACACCAACCGATTGCCCTGCGCCGAACGATTTCTGTAATTCTCCCAAATAGTCCCTAACACAAAAAACAATCCGATATAAGGAACATACGTATAGCGATCCGCCATGGTTGCATTGCCAACGGTCACAACCTGAAGAACCAGCGCAATGGTTATCCCAAAGAACCCCATTCCCATAAAGGAAGTCTTGGACCAACGCCTTGAATACCATAATAATCCAAACATGAGCAGGACCCCCAAAGCTGCTAAAAAGTAAACAGCAGGCAAGCCCTTCCCCAATTCGGGAGGGTAGGGATAAAAAGCCGAAAGTCCCATTGGAAAAACAGCCTTGATAACATAAAGCCACAGGGAATGTGCGGCAATCAAAATTTTGTCCCCCATCCCCACCATCTGGGTCTCGGGCATGGCCGCCCTTTGAGATTCCAGGGCCACCAATCCAAAAACCATGGACACGGCCAAGAAGGGGATTTTTTCGATGAACATCCTGAGCGTGGGCTTCCGGTTATGGTAATCATCCAAGAGCCATAGGACCAAAGGCAGCACCACCGCCGCCGATTTGCTCATGCACGCCAGCACGAAACATCCAAAGGCATAAACCAACGGCTTGGTGGTAGATACCAGGAGGTACCTTCCGTAGAATAACAACGAACCCAAAAAAAAGAAGGTGTACAAAACATCCTTTCGCTCCGAAACCCAGGCCACCGATTCAACGTGCATCGGGTGGATCCCAAAAAAGAAAGCCGTCCACATAGGAACCAGCGAGGCCGTTGGGGCCCATTGCCGAACGACCAGGTAAACCAAGACCGTATTGGCCGCATGGAGCAAAACATTGGTTCCGTGAAACAACCAACCATTTTCACCGACCAAGGCGTATTCCAGGGCATAGGTCAAGATGGTTAAAGGCTGGTAATTGCCTACATAAAACTCCGTAAAAAAGGCCTTCCAATTGGCCCAAGCCAATCCACGGATCGACTCGTTCTCGTTGATGTACAAATTATCATCCCAAACCAAAAAATCATAACCCCAAACCTTGGCATACACCATCAAAACAGGAACAACCAACGCAAGCACCCCATTCCGAAAGGAATAGCTTGACGCCTTGGACGGACCCGTTGGGGCCGAGGGCGACGGGGACGGTTGGGATGGAGTTTTGGACTTGGACCTAGGCATACTTCAATACAAAATTACGCTCGGTAACTGCGCCATAGGCCAAAGAAGGAACCCAGGACCCACAAGAGCGGCAAAGCACCGGGCTCACCTTCAACGCGAATCATATAGATCAAAAGGATGATTCCCAAAAAGAAAACGCCCCACCATAAGCGACGTTGGACCAACTTCCCCATAAGAACTCGTCAGACTCCCTGGAACAATCGTTTAGGACTTGGAGCGGATCCCCGCTTGGGTTGAACGGCCCCATACCACCAAGAGGGCCCATGCCATCTTTTGGTTGGAGAAATGAGGTTCATTGGGGAAAATTAAAAATAGAATTAACGATTTAAAATTAAAGATTCCGTGGCCATTACGGCTCCCCTGGCATCGCGCAAAAGAACCGAATAGAGACCGGATCCAACCGTAGCAGGAAGAGCGATGGTGGGGTTCTCTAGGCCCAGGCGAGCACCATAGACCGTCGTCCCCGTGGGGTTCTTCAATTCAACCAAATACTCTTGTTCAGGTTGAAGCAGCTCCGTTTCGAAGGTCAATTGCGATGTGGCCGGATTAGGGTAAACACGCAACATCCTGCACCTCGCTTCTTGAACATCGGACGCCAAAACCTGCACAACCTGTGTTAAGGTATCCGCATAACGGCATTCCTTCGCAATCAACCGAACAGTGTAAGTACCGGCCGCTGCATAGGTATGCGTGGGATTTGTCGCAGTCGAGACCTGCCCATCCCCAAAATCCCATCGGTAATTCAAGACCCGGTTCGTACGGGATAACGATAGGTTTTGAAAAGTAACCGCGCGGCCAGAATTCGTAAAACCAAAATTGGATATGGGGCGATTGACGGCAAGATTCCAACGCGGCGCGTTTCCGAAGACCACACTATCTGCCCTTTGTTGGTAGTATTGTGCAAGGGCGGTAGGAAGTCCAGCGGTATAGGCCAAACCCGACGAAAATCGTTTCCAAATCGACGAAAACAAGGTCAAAGCCGCCACATAGGAACCATCCAAGCTAGGGTGGCTGTTATCGCTGCTATGCAATACCAAATTGGTGTCGTTCAATACATTCTGCCATACCACCCCCACCGGGGCACATTGAATTTGGAGCTGGTTGCTTATACCGGCATAGGCGCTGGTCAACGAATCCTGCATATGATCAAAATTCACAAAAACAGGACTGCAATGGGTGTTGGACGGATCGCATTGCTGCCCACCGTAACGCCGACCCCAAGTCATGTACGATATCAACTTGGCACAAGGGCTGGATTGGGCTACCAAAGCCTGAAGATCCGCCATAGCGGGGTACATGTTGTTGTAACGATAAAAATCAATGGTCGGCACCTGACTCTGCTCCTGCAAAATCACATAATCCCAAGCGCGTTGAGCGATTTTGGATTGGGTTGTCGGATCATTGACATGGTTGGTCAGGGTCATCCCGCCGGGCGTTTGGGAATCCACGATCAGGGTTTTGCCCGCCGAAGCAGAGAGCGCCTGCACCAATTGCGGTAAATTATTAACGGATGTATAGCTGTTCCCCAAAAAAAGGACCGCCAACGTATCCTGGGCCTTAAGCGTACCTAATTGAATGAATGCAACAAAGAATCCCCCCAGTAGAAACCGGCTCATCGTGAACCCTGAGCCTTGCTTAACGGAATACTCCTTCATGCGATTGAAGCCTAAAGTTTTTCGCAATAGGTCCTGAAATTATCCAAAATAGACTGCCAACCTTGGCGTTGAAGCTCCACGGAGTTCTCAGTTTCG
>RFPG01000341.1 GCA_009926245.1 Sphingobacteriia bacterium
TGGAGGGGGTGTAATCGTAAAAACCCCGGCCACTTTTGCGGCCGTTATGGCCCTGGGCGACTTTGTTTTTTTGGACCGGATGAGGTTCAAAGCGGGGTGGGCGGCCCAAACCCTCGTAAACCGAAGTGGTCACGGACAAATTGGTATCCACCCCGATCAAGTCCATGAGTCGAAAGGGACCCATGCGAAAACCCACCGATTCCATCAAGCGGTCCAGGTCTTGAGGGGTCACGCCCCCATCGCCGACCAAGCGCAGACTCTCGGCATAATAGGGTCTGGCCACTCGGTTCACAATAAAACCGGGGGAATCCTGGGCGTGGACCACGATTTTGCCCATGGTTTTTGCCAAGGCATCAACGCGCTCGGCCACATCGGGACTGGTCAAAGGACCCCGAATCACTTCAACCAGTTTCATCACCGGGGCTGGATTGAAAAAATGCAAACCGACCACCCGCTCGGGTCGGGCCAGGCCCTCGGCAAGTTGTTCCATCGGGATGGAAGAGGTGTTACTGGCCAGGACTGTTTCCGGTCCGTTCTGGGCTTCCACCGTCCCAAAGAGAGCTCGTTTGACCGATGCAGATTCGATCACCGCTTCGATAAGCAAATCCCCGCGGAGATCCTCGGACCGATCGCTGTATTGGAGCATGGATTTGAAGCGCTCTGCATCGGATTCGTTTAATTTGCCTTTGGCAACCCGGGCATCCCATGCAGCTTCAATGGCCGTCTTGGCTTTGGGGAGCATGGCTGACGAAACATCGTAAACCAAAGTAGGCAAGCCGGCCTCCACGCAGAGTTGGGCTATCCCCTGACCCATGGTGCCGGCTCCGGCGACCATGACACGTTCAAATCGATGTTCGGCGCTCAAACCCCAAATTGTTTAACAAATCGCACATCGTTTTCGTAAAAAAGTCGGATATCGGGAATGCGATGACGAAGCATGGTAAGTCGCTCAATTCCAATACCAAAGGCATATCCGCTGTAAACCTCTGAGTCAATCCCGCAATTTTCGAGGACCTGGGGGTCCACCATACCGCAACCAAGGATTTCGACCCAACCGCTGTGTTTGCATACATTGCATCCCTGACCAGAACACAAGAAACAAGTCACGTCCATTTCGGCAGATGGTTCGGTGAAGGGGAAATAGGAAGGACGAAAACGGATTTGGACTTCGGGTCCAAAAAGATGAATCGCAAAATCGTACAGGACTTTTTTGAGATCGGCAAAGCTGACATCTCGATCGATATAGAGCCCTTCGACCTGATGGAATTGCATGTGCGATCGGGCCGATACGGTTTCGTTGCGGTAAACCCGGCCGGGGGATACGGTCCGAAGGGGCAAGAGGCCCTTCATCATTTCCTTGACCTGCACCGAGGAAGTATGGGTTCCATTGAAGCCATGAAAGAAGGATCCAAAGACCGTTATTTTCAGGATGCCGAAGACGAAATCAAGAAATTGGTTCCCGAAGGCATCGTGG
>RFPG01000342.1 GCA_009926245.1 Sphingobacteriia bacterium
TGTGAAAGCGGTTGGTGAATTGTCCGGTGGTCATGGTGCAGGGCGAACCAGAGAGCAGATTTTCTTGCTGACCCCAGCCGTCCAAGGTGAATTTGTATTCGACGGTGCTAAGGGGAAGGTCCAAGTCCAATTCATAAATGCTGTCCTGATTGGGATCAAGCATCGTCGCACAGGCACCGCACCATCCGTTGAAACTACCATTGAGGTTAACGGTCGTAAAGGAGGGGCCAGTGTAACCGTTCATGTCCACCCGGAAACGGATTCGACCGGAACTGGGCGCACCGGTGCAGGAATCGCAGGAGCCGTAGCAGGGGGCCGGGAGGCTGAGGGGGCCGTTGACAATAATTTGACGGTTGGTGAACCCAAAGGCGGTATTGGTGCAGGCCGAACCGGGGACCAGGGTTTCTTGGGCTGTCCAACCGTTGATGGTGAATTTGTATTCAAACGTGTCAGCGGCCAAGGGGACGGTGAGTTCCCAAACCGAGTCGTTGTTGGCATCGGTCATGGGCGCGCAGGATCCGCACCAAGCATTGAAGTTTCCATTCAAAAAGATCCCGTTGATGGGGGTGGTTCCGTTGTAATCCGACATATCAACGCGGAATACAACCGGGTAGGTGGTTTGGGCCTGGGCTTTGAATTCAACGCCTTGGCATAGCGTGAACAGGAAGGCCATCCAAAGGGCCGAAACAAGATGTTGGAAGGGGTTCCGGTCAAGATTCTGTAGCGTGGCTGGGGTCTTCATAAGGCAATGAATGGGGGCTTAACAAAAAATTGGAAGAGGAAAAACGAAGGCGATTTGCAGAACCGCTCCGCCAAAAATAAGAAATAAGTGTAAAAAATACACCCATTAACAAAAAGGCTGTTTTTTTAATTTTGGGGCGGCTTGCCAACAAACCGCGGGGCGCGATGGGCATGCGGCGACCGAGCATCGCCCATGGTTCGGCTACACGGAGGGCATCAAGGCCTAGGCTCGCTGCTCCGGAAGGCGGCTTTGCGCTTTTCGAGGAAGGCCCCAATGCCTTCGCGGCTTTCGGGTTGCTGGAAAAGGCTGCCGAAGGTTTCGATTTCCTGTAGATAACCATCCGGGTCGCCCTGGGCAGCCAAAGCAGACAAGCGGATGCAATGCGATACGGCAATGGGACCGCGCTGCAGGATGCGGTTGAGCAAGGCGGTCGATTCTTCGAGCAGGGATTCAGGCGTAGCGCTGATGCGGTTCACCAAACCCCATTGCAAGGCGGTGGCGGCATCGATGGGATCCCCGCTGATCAACATTTCGAGGGCGCGGGCCCGGCCGACCCACTCAACCAGCCGCTGGGTGCCACCATAACCGGGAATCAAGCCCAAATTAACTTCGGGTTGACCCAAGCGGGCGGCGGGGACCGCTACGCGGAGGTGGCAGGCCATGGCCAATTCCAAACCGCCACCTAGGGCAAAGCCGTTGATAGCTGCCAAAACCGGTTTGGGGGCGGT
>RFPG01000343.1 GCA_009926245.1 Sphingobacteriia bacterium
TGGGCGATATCGCTCCTCAAAATTTGAAGACGTGGGTGCTCGTAAATGTAGGTTGCAAAGGTGGCAGAATCATGCAGGGGAGCGGGTGTTGCCAACACCGGGGCATGCACCGATCGGCGGTAGCTGCGACTTAGTTCGTTGATTCCCAAGCTATCCCACAAATGAACCGCCAAGGCAAATCGGGCTTCAATTTCCTTGATGCGGGCTTCTTCCAATCGTTGCTGCCACGTTCGTTGCTGGATGCCGGCTTCCAAGGTGTCAATAAATGGCCTTTCTCCGATTTCGGCTGCGTATCGAACAAAGTTTAACACATCGTTGGCAATGCCCAGGGCCTCGGTATAAATATCCGTTTGGCGCTGGCTAGCTTCCCAACGGTGGTAATCCTGGGCGGCATCCAGAAGGATATCGTTGATGAGGTTATCCCTTTGCGAGGCGGCCATATCCGCAAGGGCATAAGCTTGGCGGAGATCGGTCCTCCGGCGGTTGATCCAGCCTTCGCGTCCCAAGGGAACTCGCACCCCGCTTTTCCATTGACCACCGGGTTGGGAGGTGGATTGAGGATTGACCTTGGAGCCCTCGCTTTGGTCAAAGCCCACATAAAAATCGGGTCCAAGCAAGGTGGGTACCCGGAGGTCAAAATCCTGGAGCCCCAATTCCAATTTATCCTCCCAGGTTTTGCGTTGTTGCATGAAGCTGACTCGGGGGTCCATGGCCCCTCGGGCTTCTTGGATTTGGGTCAACCCCTGATCAGCCAAAATGCGGGCCTGGGTGATCACCGGATGGCTCTGCCGAACCCTGGCGAGGAATTGTTCCAGACTCAGGCTATCGCCCGTTCCCTGGGTTGAGGACAGCGCGCTGGCTTGCAGGCCCAGAACCCCTACCAAAGGTAAGAGGGCGCCTAAGAAAGGCAAGAGGACTCCGAGGAAGGGGAACAGGAGCGTACCCCATCGTCGGGCTGTAAGCAAGGCCGCCAAGTTTGAGCGAAAAGAGAAACCCGGCATGTTCTTATTTTTTTGAATTTTGGATGGCAGGCCCCTTCCCTCCTTCGCCTTTTTGACGGATATCGTAATAATCCGGTGGGAAGCCGTTCAGTTGTCGCCACATTTCGTACCAAATGGGTACATCGTTCAGCAAAGCAATGCCTTGGGCTCCCGAACCGACTCGGAGGGCTTCGGGCCAAGGGACATCGTTGGGATCGGGACGGACCAGAACACGGTACATTCCATTCTCCGAACTAAAGGCGTCAATCGCTGTTACAACACCGCCAAAACTCCCCACACTGAGCCCAGGCCAACCACTGAAGACCAGGGTGGGCCAACCATCAAAAAGAAAACGGACGTTGTTGCCTTTGCGTAACAAGGGTAAATCCAGAGGCCTCACATACAATTCCACCGCCAATTCCGGATGAATGGGCGATATACTGATGATCTCCTCGCCTTCTTTGACCAATTCTCCCAA
>RFPG01000344.1 GCA_009926245.1 Sphingobacteriia bacterium
TCAATCGGATTTTGAAACAATTTATAAAACACCCCGGCCGAAAACATCTGACCCATTTTTTGGAAGATTTCGTAACGCAAGTCCACGTTGTAGATGGTCGCCTGTACCAAGGAATCGTTTCCGTAGGTGGTTGCAAAAAGGTCAAAGTCATAGAAAGCGAACGGAGCGATTTCCCTGAATTCCGGGCGCGACAAGGTTCTCGAAAAAGCAAAACGCAGGTTCGATGACTCGGTCAATGAATGCACCAAGTTCAAAGAAGGCAAAAAGGTAGGGAATTTGTTGGTGGTGGTATCAAAAGATTTTAATTCAAAGTCGGTAGGGGCAATCAGCTGTTGGGTAAAATCCTCGTAACGCAAACCCCATATAGCCCTGGTCTTGGGGCCAATTCGGTTGGTCATCATCAGATAACCTGCCAACAAACGGGATTCAGCGCGGTAACGATCACTGGGATTGGTGATTTCGTCCATCCACAAGCCACCTTCGCGCATGTTCCAATCCCCAAAGACTGAATCCAAGCCCATCAAACTAATTCGAGGATCAAAGTTCCCGCCCGATGTCGCATAGCCCAATGCCCTGGCAATGAACTCCCTCTGCTTGGTCTGGGCGTAGAAACCGGTTTTGAACTCGTGTTTGTGTCCATTCCACTGAAAGGGTACGGTCAAGTTGACCACAGCATTGCCCACGGTTTCGGTCATTGAAGCAAAGAAGCGGTAACCGTCGGTGTTATTGGCCGTGCTGTTCGGGTTAAAACGCCATACGATAGTAGCACTGTCGGTACCTGAATTGATTTCGTTCCCGTTAAAACGCACCCGCCTAAAATCAGGCTGATCCCGGTTCATCTGCGATAGGGAACCGGTCCAGTCCAAACGATATTTGTTGTTATTGAGACTATGTTCTCCCCCCAACTGACTGGTCAACAACCTGTTACTTGTAAATTCGATTTGGTGTCGACGAAAGTTTTCAAATTCCCCGTTTTCGGTGCGGTAACCTTGACCGTTGGTATATATCTGATCCGAAGTAATGTTAAATGCATTTTTGAGGTAGAGTCGATTGGACGCGCCCAATCGTGCCGAGAAATTCAAGAGGGTGCCCCAAGAAATTTCGCTGGCAAAAACCGTATCCTGGAACGTGTTCAACAAAGAATTGAATGCTGTGGAATCACCGAGTCGGCCGTTGACCCCACCCCAACCATTAACCTGTTGGTAATTAACTCGTTGATTTAGCGAATAGTTCATGCCGCCGATCATCCCGTATTCGTTATTGCCTTGGGTCTTGCGCAATCCCCCGGAGATTTGAAATCCCCCGTAGGGCATCGCATTAAATTCGTTTGGCTGAAACGTGTTTGTAAATTGTTTGGAAAGGTCAAATCGCTTTGCTCTGGGAGTCACGGAATCGGTCAACAATTGCACACGGTTCGTGGGCCAATCCTTGGGCAAAACCCGGGTGCCTTC
>RFPG01000345.1 GCA_009926245.1 Sphingobacteriia bacterium
ACCACAAAGAGGGTCTGGTCCGGTTGGATGTTGCCATGAATTTCGGAGATTTCCTTCATCATGGCTTCGTCCACGGCCAATCGCCCGGCGGTATCCACCAGAACCACCGAATAACCTTCGGTTTTGGCTTGCTTTACGGCTTGGGCGGCGATCAGAACCGGGTTCTTTTGGTCCCGATCTGCATAGACGGGCACCCCGATTTGTTCGCCCAGAATTTGGAGCTGATCCACCGCGGCCGGGCGGTAAACATCGCAGGCCACCATCAAGACCTTCTTGCCTTGGGATTTGAGGAGCAAGGCCAATTTGCCGGTGAAGGTGGTTTTGCCGGATCCCTGCAATCCCGACATCAGCACCACCGAGGTGCCGTTGGGCTTGAGAACCAGGGGCGAAGCTTCGCGACCCATTAACCGGGTCAGCTCCTCGTTCATGATCTTGATCAGCAATTGCCCGGGGGAGACATGCTTGATCACGTCCTGCCCCAAGGCCTTGGCCTTGACTTCTTCGGTAAAGTCTTTGGCGATTTTGAAACCTACGTCGGCGTCCAGCAAGGCCCGCCGGATTTCCTTCATGGTTTCGGAAACATTGTTTTCGGTAATGCGGCCCTGGCCTTTGAGGGTCCGCATCGCCTGTTCAAGGCGATCGCTTAGCTTTTCAAACATCCTGTGTTACGGATTATAGTTCGACCTCGCAAACTTCGCCCTGCTCTTGGAATCGGTGTAGGGTGTCCACCATTCGAAGGGTGTCTTTGACCGAACGAACCAGTGGGAAGAAATTGACCACTTGATGCTGGACCACCCCGTTCTTGTCAATGATGAACAAACCTCGGTAAGGCATCATGGGCCCTTCACTGATCAACTGTCCCGCTTCGTTGTAATCGTATTCCCCGGCCAAAACGCCGTATTGGGCGGTGATGGTTTTGGTGAAATCCGAAATGACCGGATAGGTGACTCCTTGGATACCCCCCTGGGAAACCGGGGTATTCAACCAGGCTTTGTGGCTCACGTCGCTGTCCGTTGAGCATGCGAGCACGGCGCAATTCCGCTTCTCGAATTCGGGCAATTGCTGTTGAAAGGCCAGCAGTTCCTTGGGACAGATGCCGGAGAAATCTTTGGGGTAGAAATACAAAACAATCGTTTTGGTTCCGATCAAGCTTTCGAGCTTGAAATCGGAGACGATGCGGTGGCCGTCCAGAACGGCGGGGGCGGTGAAGAGGGGGGCCTTGCGGCCTACAAGTACGGACATGGTAGGGGATCAGCCGTTTGGCGGCTCAAGAGCGCAAAAATAACCCTGTCCGGCCGATTATCTTTGCCCGCTCCGGAACGAAGGAGGCCCTAGGATCCTCCCAGCACCCCCGGTTTTGCAGGTCCCGTAGCTCAATGGATAGAGCAACTGCCTTCTAAGCAGTAGGTTACTGGTTCGACCCCAGTCGGGATCACATCG
>RFPG01000346.1 GCA_009926245.1 Sphingobacteriia bacterium
AGCCCAAGGCAGCGTTCAGTGGACTTGTTCATCCAGCCAAGGGGCTGCGTCCAGCCTGGTTCTGCGTGACATGACCGGTCGGGTTGTTGCTTCCATGGTTTCTGCCTTGGGTAGCAAAGCGAATTCGATGGATTTGGGTCAGGTGCCTGCCGGTACCTATACAGCCGAATGCGTTTGGACCGGGTCCAACGGCCAAACCCAACGGGAGCGGACGACCTTAGTCGTGCAGCCGTAAGTTCTATCAAAACGATTATCCAAGGGCGTCTCGCAAGGGGCGCCCTTTTTTTGTGGCTGTTGCCTTGAGCGATTACAAGCGCTGGCTCAGTCTAGGCAAAACCTCGTCTTTCCAATCGGAGAAATCGCCGGCCAAAAGGTGTTGTCGGGCGGTCCTTGTTAGCTCCAAATAAAAGTGCAGGTTATGCAAGGTGGCCAAGCGCGGCCCTAACATTTCGTGGCATTGGAATAAGTGCGCCAGATAGGCTTTGGAATACGTTTGGTCTTCCGCCAAGGGGCTTTGGGCATCCAGAGGGCTCAAATCACTGCGCCATTTGCGATTGCGCAAGTTGATGATTCCATTCCATGTAAAAAGCATTCCATTGCGGGCATTGCGGGATGGCATAACACAATCAAAGAGGTCCACACCCCGCGCAATACTTTCCAGAATATTGGTCGGCGTACCGACCCCCATGAGGTACCTAAATTGGTTTCGAGGCAAAACCTCGGTGACCGCTTCGGTCATCCGGTACATGTCTTCGGCGGGCTCGCCAACACTCAGTCCCCCGATAGCACAACCGTGGGTCGCCCTTTCGGCCACAAATCGGGCCGACGCAAGTCGAAGTTCTGGGTAGGTGGAGCCTTGGACAATGGGGATCAATCGCTGATCGTAGCCGTACAGCGGTTGGGTATCGGACCAGGCCTGCAGACTGCGGTCCAACCAACGGTGGGTGAGTTCCATGCTCACCTTGGCCTCCTGTTGGGGGCAGGGGTAAGGGGTGCACTCATCAAAAGCCATGCAAAAGTCGGCCCCGATGGAACGCTGTATTCGCATGGAGGCCTCTGGGCTGAACATATGCCTTGATCCGTCGATATGGCTGGCAAATTCCACCCCTTCTTCGCGGATACGCCGTCGGTCGGCCAATGAAAAAACTTGGTAGCCTCCGCTATCGGTGAGGAGGGGCCCCTT
This sequence comes from Sphingobacteriia bacterium, assembly GCA_009926245.1. Classification (GTDB taxonomy): domain Bacteria; phylum Bacteroidota; class Bacteroidia; order UBA7662; family UBA7662; genus SYHX01. The sequence goes on from RFPG01000346.1 coordinate 1,184, forward strand.
CCATTGCATGAAAGGATGCAGCCCCCCCGCTTTTTCGAGCAGTTCCGTCCCCGGCCTCAGGTACAAATGGTAGGTATTGCCCAAGACGATCCCAGCCCCAAGGCTATTTTGGAGTTCATCGCTGCTCAGACCTTTGACCGTACCCAGGGTCCCAACAGGCATGAAGAGGGGGGTTTGGACTACACCGTGCGCCGTCTGCAAGAGGCCGGCCCTGCCACGGCTTCCTTTGTCTTCGGCTTGAAGAAGAAATCCGGTT
>RFPG01000347.1 GCA_009926245.1 Sphingobacteriia bacterium
TTGATACCCTCAAAATCAAGGTCAGTGGTTGCCCCGATTACAGAGCACCACTTCTATTGGAAAACGCGACCCTTGATACCTTGAACGAAAACGCGGTCATCTTGAATTGGAAAATTGACCCGGATAACGATACGCTACAACGCTCTTGGTTCAACGGGTACAATTTGTTCCGTTACCGACCAGGTGAAAATCCTATCCGTTTTTCGAATCGCTTTTGGATCGAACCCAACGTAGATACTTTGACGCATCGCGATGTTTATGCGCCGGTTTTGCCCCGTGATGAATCCCTGAGCTACAACGTGAACCTCAACCTCATCAACGGCTTCACCAATCTCCGTTCCAAAACGGTAAGCACCATTCGCTTGGTCAACAGCCCTCCCACCACCGATGATGACACCACCATGCAACTTCAATGGAACAACTATGTGGGTTGGGATACGGCTCGTTACAACCTGGAAGTATTGGACCTCAAGCGGCCTGAATTCGGTTGGGTTTTGCGGGATTCCATGCTTGCCGATACGGTTTGGACCCTACGCAAACCGCTCAAGAGAGGCACCTACAAACTTCGATTGTACACCGAACGCCCGGATGCTGTTTTCCGTTCGTATTCCAATGTTCTTGAATTTGGAGTTCCTTACAAGGAAGTCGTTGTGCCCAATGTGATCACCCCCAACGGGGACGATATCAACGACAAGGTTCGCATCAAGTTTCTCTATCTCTATCCAGGATCAGCCTTTACGGTTTTCAATCGCTGGGGTCAAACCGTCTATCATTCCGATGACTACCAAAACGATTGGGATGCTCCAGGTCTGGAATCCGGTAACTACTATTACCTGCTCAAGGTCCGGGATGACGAAAACATCGTTTCGTATTCCGGAACGATTCGTGTGATTCGCTAAGGGCGAAAAGCTAAGAGCGATTTTTGGGCTTGCTCAATCCAAAGCGTTCGATCTTGTTGTACAAGTGCGAACGCTGTATGCCCATGTTTTCGGCTGTTTTGGCAATGTTCCAGCCATGTTCCTCCAATTTTCGTTCCACAAAGAGCTTCTCGGCCTGTTCCTTAAAACGCTGAAAGCTATCCTCTTGGAGCATTGTTTCAAGCGTCGTACCGTTCATTTGGCTCGCCGCGGTTGAACCCTTATCGACGGTAGGGGTCGCGGGTCGTAGGTAAAGGTCGATATCGGCTGTGGTAATGGGAGATCCACCCAAAAGGGCCAGGCGTTCGACCGCGTTTTTGAGTTCCCGAAGGTTTCCTGTCCACGGCATGGCCTGCAGGGACCGTAAGGCATCGGAATCCCAGGAACGGGGAGGAAGTTGATACTGACGGCAGATTTGGTTAAGGTAAATTCCTGCAAGCATAGGGATGTCTTCCCGTCGCTGGCTTAAAGAAGGCAGATGGACCAAAATAACGCTTAACAAATGATACAAGTCCAAACGGA
>RFPG01000348.1 GCA_009926245.1 Sphingobacteriia bacterium
GTGGTGACCATCACGGGCACGCCTTCGGTATCGGGTACGTTTACCTATACGGTCACCATAACGGGTGGATGTACGGGTGGTACAAATAGCGCTACGGGCACCCTTCAAATTAATGCTAATCAAATCGAGCTTGATGTTAATTCTGCACCTGCAAATCAGACGATTTGTTTAGGAACTTCTTTGGTGGATATAAAATATAATACCATTGGTGCGACCAATGCTACCGCAAGCGGTCTTCCTTCAGGAGTTCAAGGCATTTGGAATAACAATGTATTTACTATATCAGGTACGCCAACCGTTACCGGTACTTATAACTATACGGTTCAAATGACAGGCGGCTGTGTTTCATCAAACATAGCTACAGGTCAAATTATTGTGAATGATAATTTGATTACCCTAATTTCTGGATCTGGAACCGATAATCAAACTGTTTGTGTAAATACGACGATTTCTAATATCATCTATTCAACAAGAGGTGCTTCGGGCGCTTCTTTTTCTACTTTGCCTTCGGGAATCGTTGCTGTTTGGAGGAATGATTCAGTCATTATTTCCGGATCACCTACTGCCTTAGGCACATATAATTATGTAGTTACGATGGTAGGTGGATGTCCAGGTTCAAATAACACCATATCTGGAGTCATTAGCGTTTTGGCAAATAACACGATAACCCTCATTTCAGCTGGAAATGCTAATCGAGAACCTTGTATAGGTGTTGCTATTTCACCAACCATTCGTTTTCAAACAACTGGTTCAACGGGCGCAATAGTTACAGGTCTTCCGGCGGGTGTCAATGGGTCATGGAATTCAAATCTTGTTACAATAAGTGGTGCCCCTACAGTAACAGGTACGTTTACATACACGGTGACGATGACAGGTGGGTGTACAGGCGGAACCAACACGGCGACAGGTATCATTGTTGTAAAACCGAATAACACGATTGCGAGGAGCTCGGCTGTGGGAACGGATGCGCAGACTCTTTGTATTAATACGGCCCTGACGAACATCACCTACGCCACAACAACCGCAACGGGTGCAACGGTGTCGGGTCTTCCGGCGGGGGTAACAGGTAACTGGAGTGCGAACACATTCACGATTAGTGGATCGCCTTCGGTATCGGGGACGTTTACGTACACGGTGACAATGACGGGTGGCTGTACGGGTGGCACGAATACCATAACGGGTACCATCACGGTGACGCCAAACAACACGATTGCGTTGAGTTCGGCAGTGGGAACCAACGCGCAGACACTTTGTATTAACACGGCCATCACGAACATTACCTACACCACAACAACCGCAACGGGTGCAACGGTGTCGGGTCTTCCAGCGGGGGTCACGGGGAGCTGGAACGCGAACACCTTCACGATTAGCGGATCGCCTTCGGTATCGGGGACGTTTACGTACACGGTGACGATGACGGGTGGCTGTAC
>RFPG01000349.1 GCA_009926245.1 Sphingobacteriia bacterium
ATCGGTTTCCATCAAAACATAGGCCAAACCTCCTGGGAGACCTGCATTCGCAGAGGCGGTATCATTGCCTTCAATTGTAAAGTAAATATTACTTCCAACGGGACCCGATGCAGGGTTTCCTGAGGTTCCCTGGAACACACGGAATGAGGCGCTCATCACCGTATCCTGGCTAACGATTTCGATCATGTTGGCAATTGGAAGATCCGTAGCACCGGTGAAGGAGGCCGTACCCAAGGTGCCTTGCGCGGTGGGAAGCGTTTGAGCCGTACCAAAAATGGTATCGGTGAGTTCTAACTGGCGACGAGCAACGTTGTTGGATGAATCCTCATCGGAAACACCGGTTGCATAGGCTGAATAATCGCAATAGGTAAAAACTTTAACAGTCGGAGTGTAAAGAGTGGAAATGGAAATAACCGAATCTGTGAAGGGCGCTATGTTGGTTGGAACGGAGGTTCCAGAGAACAATGGGTTACCCAAGGAATCTTTCACATTTACGGTCAGAACTACACCGGTTGCTGGGAACACACCAAGGTTGCGAACACGGGCCTGAAAACGATTGTGGGTTTTGTTTACTTCGGTCAAACGATGGGTTTCAAGAAAACGGCCTAAGGAAGTGTCTGGCTGAATAAACGTACTAACAATGGATAGGTCATTCCCTGGAATAGTATTCAAACGAACATCATCCAACTGCCAGAAATAATAATCCCCGTTAAACAAAAAGGCGATTTTGACACTGTCTTGTCCGCCAATGTATTGTGAAACATTGTACGTCTTGATGCCGGGACCACCTGCGGCATAGGAAGCAGTTGTGTTAGATGCCGGTGTGGCGGAATTTACAGCAACATCCGTATTGATAACCATGGTATCGGACCAAGTGGTTCCTCCATCTCTTGAAAAAAGCAAAAAGGTGGCAGGCGTTGTTTGAACGGAGGCTGGACCACCAAAACGACGATAATATTGAGCAAAAACCAAATTCAAATAAGGGTTATTGGTCATGTCCAACATGGGAGAAACCAACATTCCACGGTGGGAGGAGGGGAAACGACCCTGCCCAAAGGCACCAGCCACACCGTTGTTATCCAACCAATCGGAGTCAAAAATCATGAAACCATTGGCACGAGTCGCAGATTGAATCGCAACTGTTGATCCTCTGTAGGCCCCTCGCGATCCTTGGTTAGCAGCTGGAGTTGTCGCTGAACCGCGGTATTCCCATACTCCGAAGGTATCTGGAATGGAGGTATTGTTTAGGCCACGAAATCCCAGGTTCTGCCAACCATTGGAGGTTGGGTTCACGCTGAAATTCTCGCTCCAAACGGTCGTAACCGCATCGGGACGGACCGAACCAGCATTCAAGGAAGGGCCCGAAATCGCCTGGGATGAGGGATCTTGGACAGCAACCGACCTGAGCTCGTTGGCGACTC
>RFPG01000350.1 GCA_009926245.1 Sphingobacteriia bacterium
ACGGCTCATCAACGCCGTATCGGCCGGAACCACCAGGTTTTCGTTCCCCAACACCCCCTGGGTCCGGTTACCGTTCACAAAGACAAAAACCGAACGACCCCCGGCTCCATCCGACCAGCGGAATCGTCCCCCCAAGGTATGCGTGATGGACTGATCCAACGATGGATTCCCCATCGATAAAGACAGCGGGTTGGTATTGTCCAAAAGGGGCTGCATTTGCTGCACCGAGGGGGTTTGGGTCGATGCCCGGTAAAAAACCCGGTATTGCTGAAATTTGGTGGGATTAAATCGCCAAGAAGCATTGGGCAACCAAGCATTCCAACGAAAATTAGAAGGGATCGCCCCGCTGAGAACCTCGTCCACGGACATGGTCGCGGTGTAGTCCTGCCTCTGCAAACCCACCGATAGTTCACGGCGTTCGTTGCCCCAACGGTATCGAAGCCCGTATTGAGCGCCGCCCAGGTTTTGACGGGCCACCTGGTTGTACAACCCACGGGCCTCGGAGGAGTCGGAAGACGCCAATTGTTGCCCCGAACGGCTCTGCTGCCACAAGGGCGAAGCCGTCCATTCCAGCAAACCCTCGGCGCCCAAAGGCTCCACATAGTTCAGGTCCCAACGATTCCGCAGAAAACCACGATCTTGATCAAACGATTGTTGACTTGTATCCCGTCGGTTCCACCAAACAGGCGGCAAAACGGGCCCCTCGCCGGCTTCAAAGATTTCGGAAACCTGGTCTCGGGGGGTGTTTTGGTCCTGAAAGTCCAGGGCCCAGTTGACCGAATAATTTCGCCTTGCTTTGGCCAATCGTTGGCGATACAACCACTCAAAACCACCTTGGGACTGGAGATTTTCGGTCCGGTTGGTGAGCAAATTTCTGGATAATTTGCGACTTAAAGGCTCATCAGGTTGCGCATCATCGGTGTATCCGCTATCAATGGCCACGACCGATGCCAATTGCCCCAGACGGGCCGCGTAGCTAAAACGGGGGGTCCATATCATCGAGCGATTGCTGTCGGGATTCCACTCCAATCGAGCGGTCCAACGATTTTGCAGGTTGTCCTGCAGTTGACGGCTGCTATCGCTTTGGCTGAGGCCAGGGATGCTAAACCAAGTACGGAGCGAGGCGGCGTTTTGCTCGTTCACCGTCCGCGTTACGAGGAATGAACTGCTCAATTTCCAAGTTCCGGCCCATTGATCGCTGTAGTTGAGGGCCGAACTCAGGGTGGTGGTCAGCCCCCTTTGGCTGGGATTGAGCAGGGACGAGCTCGGGTCGGGCATGCCGCGTCCGCCACCACGCATTCCAACCATCGAAGCACCGCCCAAATTGGATCCACCGCCCAGTAAACCGCTCAATTCCGCTCCCGAAAAATTTTGTTGATTAATGTTATTTATCAAAAGGGCCGCACTAAG
>RFPG01000036.1 GCA_009926245.1 Sphingobacteriia bacterium
AGGTGCGGAGGTGTAAGTGGCCGTCCGGCTGAGCAGGCTGGGGCCTTCGGTGAGCATGACATCGAAGCGATAGGTTTTGGCAGGCCATGGAGAGGTAGAGCCTTCTTGCATGGCAGCTTTAGCGGTTTTGACATTCTTTTTGGAACCACTGAAGGAGGCCACCTCCAAGTAGTAGGAACGATTGGGGGCCTTGTCGTTGATGGTTTCACCAAAGGTGAGGGTTCCCGCCGTCTCCTTGAGGGGATCGGCTTTGGTACCGTTCATTCCTTTGACCTTGGGACCTGTGATGAGATCTCTGGATTTGATCTTGGTTTGAGCACCCTCTTTTTCGAGCAAGGTTATAACCGCCACTCCGTTTTTGGCGATGGTTTTGGGGGCTATTTGGTAATGAACATCCAGTTGGGCCCGGTTCCCGTGCACGGTTAAGGGAGCTTCGTTGAGTCGGTAGTTGACCGCGTTGGAATCCAATTTGAATTCTTTGGCGCAGGATCCCAAGAAAAGGCTGCCCAACAAGAGGCAGGTAAACCCGAACCATGAACGAGTATTTTTCATTTTATAAAAATTTGGCTCAAAAATAGGAGGAACAAGGAAGAATCGAACGCTTTTAGAACGCAAGATGAGGGGATGGCGTATAAAACGAAGCAATCCCTACAAGTCGGTGAGGATGGGTTGGACGGCTGTCCATGGGCTGAATGCCCTCGTGGTTGACCGGATCCAAACGGACCTCCCCGGAGGCATGGAGGATTCGGCCATCCCCGGTCAGCAGTCCAACATGGGTGATCCGATCGCTGTTCTCCGAAAAAAATGCCAAATGACCCGCTTGCCATGCCTTGGGGTCTTCCAGTTCATAACAAAATGGGGCAATGCTGTATTGCACCGAAGCGTCCCTGGGCAGGGCCACTCCCACCGAGCCCCAGAGGACCTGGACCAAACCCGAACAATCCACCCCGAAACGACTGCGGCCGCCCCATAAATACGGAGTCCCCAACCAGGCCATCCCGCGTTCAAGGACGGTCCTGGGATCGGGTTTTTCATCTACGGTCCAAGAGGATGCACCGCGTACCAAACAATCGTCCGCTGAACCCAAAAAAGGCCTTAGAACACTGCCCATACTGAGGCAGCGAAGGGGTCCCATGGAAGGGGTCTGAACCAACGCCCAATCACTGCAAACGCGGGGGCCATCGGTAGGGAGGGGGTCGGTGTGGAGCAGGCATTGGCGTTGCGATATCCAGCCCGTGTACCCATCGATGCAGGATCGGACATGAAGCCAGGAGGGCAATTGATCCAGGAGGGTTAATTCCTCTCCCCACAGGATTTGACTGACTTGTTCGCTACGATGCTGGGGCTCCGACCGAAGGGGAGCCACCGGTACCGAACAAAACAGGGTGGATCCCGGTTCCAATGCGAAGGAAAATTTAGTCGTTGCCGACTCGTTGGGAATCCGGTGGCAATTTGATGGCCTCGCGGAATTGGGCATTCGTCCGGTAGGGATGAAAATCCGGTTCTTTTTTGGCCCATTCCCTCATGTTGAGGTCGGCTTGAATGGCGGCACGGATTTGCTCGCATACCAAAGCGATGTCGTTGATCCGAGTTGCTGCGATGGCCGTCAGATAGGCCGTTAGGGCTTGGCGTGGTTCGATGGCCTGCAGAGTCGCAATCGCTTCGTAAGCCTGCCCGGCACCGATTTGGCAAATGGCGCGGTTGTGGCTGGGTTCCTGGTCCATGGTTTCGAGAGCATCGCCAAAGTGACCCAATCGAGCCGCTACATAGGATTGGTTGATGGAACTGGGACGGCCTTGGACGGCTGCGGCTTTAAACAAGGACATGGCTTCGCCAAAACGATTGAGTTGGCTCAGAGTCGCCCCCAGGTTGTTCTTGGATTCTGCAGATTTGGGATTCAGGATCACCGCCTGCTGAAAACGATTCTCGGCTTCGGTTAATCGGTTGTTACGGTAATGCAACATGCCCAGCTTGAAATGGGCCCGGTAATCCTCGGGGTACCAAGTGGCCGCTTTGCGGTACAATTCCATGCTGGTTTGTTCGGACTCAGCGGCCAAGGCCATTTGGATCATGCGGGTCGCGGGCCACTGATTCTTGGTAGAGCCTTTGGCAAAGGCTTTGAGGTCGTTCATGATGCTTTGATCCGAAGGAGTGCTGAGAATTTCGACCCGACAGGAACGCATGGCGGGGAACCAATCGTTGACCATGCGCTGGTAATCAGCGGAGAATTTTTCGGCCGCTTTCTTTTTGGCTTCCTGGCCTTCGGCGGCCAAGAGGGCCGCTTTGATTTTGGGCCCATTGGATGAACGTAGACCGCTCAACATCGGAACAATTGAATCCCAAGTCTGTTGAATCCAACGCGTTGTAACAAATCCATCCGCAAAAACCTCCGAGCTGGCCATGGCGTTTTGCTTGCGTCCCAACAATTCCCGAACAATGGTTTTGCTCAGGTTCTCCATGCGCTTGTAGGCCAAATTTTCGTTGTTGGAAGATTCACCTTCCGGAGATGCGCTGCCGGTGATTTTGATTTCCAGAATTTCACGAGGGCTTTGCAACGTGGCCAAGAGTTGTTGATAGACGCCTTGGTTGAGGGCATCGCCTACTTCGTAACGACCGGCTGGGAAATTAATGGTGTGGATTTCTTTGATGCAAAGCTTTTCTTTTTCGTAATCCAAATCCATCAGTTCCAAGGTAGGCTCCAGGAAACGAGCGAAACTCGAAAAACCAGCTGAACTGATGCGGACCAGGGGCAGTTCGCGGCTGGTCTTGCCCTCGATAACCGTGAAACGAGCTTCGAGGGTGGCGCTTTCAATCCCTTCTTCGTAGGGCACTTGAACCGCGTGCTCAAAGAGGTTTTCGCCGCGGCGGACCAAACTGGCCATGACGGTATCCTCCCAGAGTTCTGGGTTGAGGTTGCGATTGGCCAAGGCCTTGAATCGCATGGGTTGCAGGGCCACGATTTTGTTTCGGTAATGGACCTCCGGGGTCACCACCACCTGGGTGTTCTGGTCAAAATCAAAATTCTTGAGCCCGATGACGATGCTGAAGGGGATGCTATCGCCCACTCGGAATGGCAAGGCGGGCACGGTCCGAAAGGAAGCATTGCGGCAGCTTTCTGTGACCGCTTTGGAAACCTGAAGGGGGGCGGTCTTTTGGGCCCAAAGGGGGGTTCCCATCGTAAGAGCCCATACGGCCCACAGCAGCTTGGCAGGTTGGAAGTTCATGGCAAAGAGTTCGGGTAGGAGTTTTGAATCCGGTTAAAACCCTAAAAATAGGCAACAGGGTAGGTTTTCCAAACGATTCTGCCCCAAAGAACCTTAAATTCGAGCAAAATTCCTTGGCCATGGACCGCGAACCCGTTCTTCAATTGGAGGACATCACCCTTGCTTACGGCCCCCGCGTTCTTTTTGAAGGGGTTCACCTGGAACTCAAGGCCGGTGAAATGGTCTATTTGGTCGGCAAAAGCGGGCAAGGTAAGTCCAGCCTGGTCCGTGCTCTTATTGGGGAGATACCTATTCAAGGCCGAAAGGCCATGGTCATGGGGCAGGATTTGTTGGATTTGTCGCGCAAGGATATACCGGCTTTGCGTCGTCGGATCGGCGTCGTATTCCAAGATTTTCAATTGCTCATGGACCGCCAGGTCGATGCGAACCTGGACTTTGTGTTGGAAGCCACCGGTTGGAAGGATAAACTGCAACGCAATCAACGCAAAGAGGAGGTTTTGGCCTTGGTGGGCCTGGCCGGGAAGGGAGCCGAAATGCCGCACCGACTTTCGGGAGGGGAGCAACAACGTTTGGCGATTGCCAGGGCCCTGCTGAACAACCCTGGACTGCTGCTGGCCGATGAGCCCACCGGTCAATTGGATCCGGACAGCTCCGAAGAGGTTTTGTCCTTGCTGGTGGAAATTAACCGGGGTGGGACCGCCCTTTTGATGGCAACCCACGATTACATGACCATGGATCGTTTCCCGGCCCGTGTTTTGCGTTGCTCCGGAGGGCGTTTGGAAGACATGGGGAATATCCTATTTGAATCGCCTTCGGAGAACAACGGTTGATGGGGTCAAGGCATGCGCTGCAGCTGGTCCTCTTTGACCTGCCGATAGCTCCCTTGTACGGCGGCACGGCCGAGGTGGATTATAAAATCAGAGCCTTGCTGGACCTTGGACTGGAATTGCATATCCATGCCTGGGTTAGCCCAACCCTGGATCGTCAACTTCGATCGGGCGCCAGGGCCCTGCCGGATTGGCATCAACGGGTGGCAACCCTTCGTTGGTACCCCCGGCCCATGGCCCTGCGGACTTGGTTATCCGCTCGGCCCCACGCCGTGGCCTCCCGCAGCGGAACGGCCTTGAACAAGGCCTTGGCTCAAGGCCCCCGTGATATTCTGCTGGAAGGATGGCAGGTCTCTGCCTGTATGGCAGCGCCAGCTTTGGGTGATCATCGGTTTTGGGTTCGGTCTCATAACCGGGAATCCCAGTACTATCGGTTGCAGGCTCTCTCGGCCAACGGGTTTTTCAAAAAAATATACTATAACATCGAATCACTCCGATGGAAGAACTTGGAATATAGGGTCTCCCATGCGGTACGGTCTCGACCCTTGGCGGGTGTTTTGAGCCTTTGCCCTTTGGAAACTCGTCTGTACCAAAACGAAGGATTGAACGCCTTTTATGTTCCTGCCTTTGTTCGTTTGGCTCCGGCCAAAGTCGGGCCTGCCATAGAGAGGCAACAGGTAGCCACCCCCTTTCTCTTGTATCATGGTCGGCTGGATATACCGGACAACCAACAAGCTGTTCAGAATGTGTTGCGATTGTCTTCTCAATGCCCGGAATTTTCTTGGGTTGTTGCGGGCTCCAAGGCCCCAAGTGCCTTGATTCGCCAAATGCAGGCAATGCCCGCTTTGCAATGGGTGGATACTCCCGATGATAAGACCTTGGACGCTTTGGTCCAAAATGCGGCGGTTCATGTGATCCCATCCAAGGGAAGGGCAGGCCTTCGGCTCAAAATGATTCATGCCTTGATGGGGACCGGTCATGTGCTGGTTCATCGCGATGCGGTGGAAGGTTTGCCCTGGGCTCGTTGGGTGACCACCGTGGACCACGATGGGGATTGGGCCCAAGGTCTACGACTCGCCATGTCCAAGCCCCTCGATGGTTGGCAATTGGAGCAGCGTCACCGAGAAATTCGGGATCATTTTGACCCGAATCAAAACGCAGGCCTGCTCTGCGAACTGATTTTTGGGAGTCGAGTGCCTAGCTAGGTTGCTTTTGGGCAATCGATTGCTCTTGGGCAAGGGTGCGGAGTTCTTCCAATAGCGGTTGACTTTCGTTTTCCCAGGTCCAAGCCTGCGCAGCCTGTAGGCAGGCCTGACGGGCGGCCTCCATTCGTTCGGGCTGGTTCCAGAGTTCATAACAAAAGCGGACAATCCCTTCGGGTTGGCAATCCTTCAAACCCCAGCCCACCGGATAGTCCCTGAGCAGGGCTTGGTACTCCGGAAAATCCATCCCCAATTGGGGCAGCCCCGCCGCGGTGTAATCAAAAAACTTATTGGCCAAGGAGTAACGATAGCTCAGGCTGGGATGGTCCAAAAGGTTCAAGCCTAACCAGGCTTTTTGGGTCAAGCTACGCAGTTGGGAAGAGGGCAATGGGCCGGTGAACCATACCTTGCCATGGAGGCCTCGTTTATGGACCGTGGAACGAAGGCCCCTCTCCAAATCCCCGCTACCCGCCAGGACCAACGGACAAGGAAGCCCCCTTTCGGCTGCTACCAACAGGGCCTCCAGGCCTCGGCCAAGATTCAAGGCCCCTTGATACAGGATAAAGGGTCCTTGGGGAAAATTGAGGGCGTGAAGTGGATCCGCAGGGTCGGTGTTGCGAGTGGGCATGTTACGCAAAACACGAAAAGGATGACCGTACTCTTTTTGAAACATCTCGGCCAGGGCCGGACCTACGGTGTAACATTGAACATGGCCTCGCAGGAAGAGCCGAATTAATCCGGCCCACACCCTGCGCACCGTGGGTCGACCGCTCAGTTCGGGGACTTCGGTAAACCACTCGTGGGCATCCCACCACAGAGGCCGGCTGCGCATCCAAGACGCCAAGCGCAAAGCCGGTAGGGTATCGGCATCCACCGAAAGGTAAACGGTGGATGAACAACGCAAAGCTTCCACCAAGAGTCGAAGGTTGTAGATCAAATAAAAAAGCGGTCCTCGAAGGGGTGATATGCGTAGGCGTTGATAGGTTCGGTGCGCCGTGCTCTGCAAAGGGACCTCTCGGTTCCGATCCACGCCGATCCAACGAACCCTCCATCCGGCCATCTCCAAGGTTTGGCACCAGCGCATCATGCGTTGGTCTTGCCACTGGTCGTTGGTGGTGGCCATGAACAGCAAAGGCGAAGCGTCGGTGGTCCTAGTGGCCGGGGTCCTAGTGGCCGGGGTCATCGGTGCCGAGGAGATGGGTTTCATGGGTTCTTCCATAACAAACGATCATCGACATCCCTCGCAACCGCCCCTTGTTGGACCAACCAAGCGAGGGCCTTGGCCTGTCGCTCCCAATCCTCCGGGCCGCGAACAAGTCCATGAGCTTCAAGGGCTTGACGCAATTCGGCCGGGTGGAGGGGAGCGCTGAGATAGGGCCGTACCTGCAGCGTCCAAGCCTGAAATTCTTGGGTGGTCATTTCTTCGAACCTTCCACCCGCGGAAATACAAGCATCGCAGCGCCCGCAGTCCATCGCAGCGGTCTCTCCAAAATAGGCGAGCATCAGCCGGCTACGGCAAGTGCCTGTTCCCGTTATCATGGCGATCATAGCTTCCAACCTGCGTTGCCTGGCTTGGAGCAGGTCGCTGTAAGCCTGCGGTGGCAAGTAAAAATGACTGGGCGGCAAGCGTTCACTCAGCCAACAGAGGTTTTGTTGATCTGAACGCGGGGTATAGTCCAGTAAATCCAGTTCCTGCAACCGATGAATCGCTTGCAAAATAGCCACCGTGGTCGTTCCGGATTCACGGGCCATGCGTCGTTCGTCAAAGCGGACCGGGTGATCCAAAATGCCCGGATGTTTTCGTAACAACAAATCAATATAGGGATCCAAGGTGGGGTTCAGGACCCTTTGTTCGTAGAGTTGGGCGGAGGACACTTTGAATCGGATACGGGCCGGTAGGAGGCTTTCCTCTTCGGCCATCACCAGATTGGCCCGATGCAAAATCTGAAGAGCATGGTAAACAACGCGTTGTTCCAGGTCAAAGCGTAGGCAAAAGGCCGAAATATCAAAAGCAAAGCGTTGGTCCTGCCCACCTCCAACCGCCAGGTTGCACCACTGCCCCAGGGCCTGATAAATTCGTTGAATTTGTTCGATGGGAGGGAAGGCGTCTTGGACTCGCTTGCGGGCCAGTTGCAGGTCCGACTTCTGCCAGGCCAAAACACAGAGCCCGTGACCCCCGTCCCTGCCGGCTCTCCCGGCTTCTTGGTAGTAGGCCTCGGGTGATTCAGGGGGATCCCAATGAAAAACCAGGCGGACATCCGGTTGATCAATCCCCATCCCAAACGCCGTGGTGCAGACCATGATGGGCTTGGTATGGTTCATCCAAGTCTGTTGGCGAAAGTCCCTCTGCTCGGGTGTCAACCCCGCATGGTAGGCCTGGACGGGATAACCCTTGCTCGCGAGGTATCTAGACAATTCTTCGCTGTTCCGACGCGAACCGACATAGACCAGGGCTTTTCCCTTGAGACCGACTAGGGCGTCTTCGAGGGCTTGATGTTTGGAGACGGTTTCTTGCCATCGGTAGGATAGCATGGGTCTTGCAAAACTTTGGCGAACCAAAGCAGGCCTCACCATCCCTAGGCGTTCACAGATTTCATCGCAAACGGCAGGGGTTGCCGATCCGGTCAGGGCCACCGTAACCAAGGCCCCCATCTGTTCTCGGAATGCCGCAATTCGTTGGTATTCAGGACGAAAATCATGTCCCCATTGGGCAATGCAATGCGCCTCGTCCACCGCAAGCAAGGCAATTTTCCAACCCCGGCTGCGGGTTACAAAGTCTTTGCCCGAAAGGCGTTCCGGGGATAGGTAAAGAAATTTGAGTTCCCCGCGATCGGCTCGCACCCGGATGGCTTCACTTTCGGTGGAGCTTAAACCCGATACCAACGAGGCCGCCGAAAGGCCTTGACGATTCAACCGACTCACTTGATCTTTCATCAAGGCAATCAGCGGGGATACTACCAGGCACAATCCGTCCATCGCCAAAGCGGGGACTTGGTAACACAAAGATTTTCCTCCGCCGGTTGGCAGCAGGGCCAGGGTATCTTGTCCCTCAAGAATCGAAGCAACCACCGCTTCTTGACCCGGTTTGAAGGCGTCAAAGCCCCAGTACCGATGCAGCAGTTCCTTTGCGACTTCGATGGAATTAGCCATTCGGATCCACTTCGGTGATGTGCCCGTCGCGGAGTTGCAGGACGCGGTCCGCTTGACGGGCCAAGGGTAGGCTGTGGGTGACCACCAAAAAGGTTTGTCCGTTGCGGTCTCGCAGTTCACGAAAGAGGCGATGCAATTCTTCGGCCTGTTGCTGGTCCAAGTTCCCGGATGGTTCATCGGCCATGATCAGATCTGGTCGGTTCATCAAAGCACGGGCCACCGCAAATCGTTGTTGCTCCCCCCCGGATAATTCCGAAGGTCGATGACTCAAGCGTTCCGCGATACCCAATTGTTCGGCTAATTCGAGGGCTCGGGCTTGGGCTGTTTTGGAGTCCATTCCAGCGATGAGAGCAGGCATGAGGAGGTTTTCCTCGGCGGTAAATTCTGGGAGCAACAAGGCCTGTTGAAAAACGAAACCCAATCGGCGGTTCCGAAAATCCGCGAGGCGATTGCCGCTAAGCGTATGGATCAAAACGCCGTCCCATTCAATTTCACCGGAATCGGCCGGTTGCAATCCTCCCAACACATGAAGCAGGGTGCTTTTGCCGGCCCCCGAAGGACCGACCACCGCCACCAACTCCCCGCGTTGTATTTCAAAAGAAACCGAACGTAGCAGGGCCAGGTTACCGAAGGACTTGCATAATTGGCGAACCCTGACCATGAACTATCCGGGTTTAGACGTCCAGTCGGGCGTAGCGGGCGTTTTGTTCGATAAACTCACGTCGGGGAGGTACTTCATCGCCCATGAGCATCGAGAATACCCGGTCGGCTTCCGCAGCGCTATCAATTGTGACCTGGCGCAGGGTGCGGGTGTCCGGGTTCATGGTGGTATCCCAAAGTTGCTCCGCGTTCATTTCTCCCAAACCTTTGTATCGCTGGATATTAACGGTGCTCTCGGCGGCCCCTTTGGCCAATTCTTTGACGGCGTCCTGACGGTCTTGGTCATTCCAAGCGTAACGCTGTTGAGTGCCTTTTTTGACCAAATAGAGGGGAGGGGTTGCGATGTAGATATGTCCTGATTCAATCAGGGTTTTCATGTACCTAAAGAAGAAGGTGAGAATCAGCGTCGTAATGTGCGATCCGTCCACATCGGCATCGGTCATGATGATGATTTTGTGGTATCTCAATCGGCTGATATTAAGGGCTTTTTGGTCCTCTTCGGTGCCGACCGACACGCCCAATGCCGTGAAGATGTTACGGATTTCTTCGTTCTCGTAAATCTTGTGTTCCATGGCTTTCTCCACATTCAAGATCTTGCCTCGAAGGGGTAGGATGGCCTGAAAGGCTCGGTTACGGCCTTGCTTGGCGGTGCCACCCGCCGAGTCTCCTTCGACCAAGAAAATCTCGC
>RFPG01000351.1 GCA_009926245.1 Sphingobacteriia bacterium
TTTTAACCTGAACGACTTGGTTCAAGGAAGTGGTCACGATACATCACTGAACGAGACCGGTCGGCAACAGGCTGCTTTGTTTTACAACGCCTATGCCAACGAGGGTTTTGACTCGTTCTATTGCTCGTTCTTGCAACGTAGCCGTCAAACCCTCCATCCATTTTTGGAGGATCCCCAATACCAGCAAACCCCCCTTTTGGCCAGGGAGGGATTGAACGAATTCCATTGGGGGGATTTTGAGGGACGGCGCTTCGACGAGTTTGACGTGGTCTACCGCCAATTGGTGCAGGATTGGCGGAGCGGGCGGGTGGATGCGGCACCGCCGGGTGGGGAATCGCCCAACCAAGTGGCAGTGCGTATGAAACCCGTTGTGGAAGAGTTCCATCAAAGTCCGCACGAGAAGATTTTGGTCTGCTTGCATGGCAGGGCCCTTCGGTTATTGTTATGCATGTTGACCGGCAAGCCATATTCGGCCATGGATGATTTTGATCATTCCAATCTCTGCCTCTATGTTCTCCAAAAAGACGGTGATCATTACCGTGTTATGGAAGCCAACCGCACCGACCATCTCCTGGGCAACCGGACCGGGGAGGCTCGTCGTTAGGAGACGGGTTCCGGATGTTCCTCCAGAATCTTGAGAACCTGTAGGATGCAAGCTTGCAAGACCTTTTTGGGCTCCGGACAAAAGCGCTGATGCAAGCGGTGGGCGAGAAGGGCGCTTACCGAAACCGCCCGGTGGCCCATGAGGCGGCTCAAACCGTAGAGTCCCGCTGTTTCCATTTCAAGATGGGTGATGCCTTGACGGCGCCCCCCAAAATCGGCTCGAAAGCTCGCCGCTTTGGCTAGCAAATGCGGATAGGCGCTCCATCCGTGGAGGTTGCGTCCTTGAGGACCGTAAAACCCGGCACAGGTCCAGTTAATGCCGGAGGAGAGCCCGGCTTTTTCCATGATGTGGAGCCACAGGGGGTCGGCAGATACGGCGCTAGGTTGCGCAGGTGGGCAGGGTCCGTACAGGGCTTCGGCGGCCGCTTGTGCCAGCTCTTCTTCTTCAGCGCGCAACGGGACCCGGTAATGGGCCAGCAAACCATCGAATGCTAGGGCGGCCGAACTGAGCATGATTTGGCCTTCTTCGATATCCTCTTGAAGGCAGCCGGCCGTTCCAATCCGAACCAGGCTCAACGGACGGGCCTTTTCCAAGGGACGACCGCTGTTCCAATCCAAGCGACGGAGGGCGTCCAGTTCATGCATAACAATATCCACATTGTCAGTACCGATGCCCGTGCTGCAGACCGTGAGCCTTTGGGAACCCATCCACCCGGTATGGGTCACAAACTCTCGGCGGGAGCGCACCAATTCGACGCGGTCCCAATGCATGGTAACCTCCTGAACCCGGTCCGGATCGCCAACCA
>RFPG01000352.1 GCA_009926245.1 Sphingobacteriia bacterium
ATTGCGGGGTAACAAAACAAAATTGAGGGGGATCCTACTTCGGTCCTTGCGATGCACCCCCTACAAAAACCCCTACAAATGAGATAGGGAGCCTCCAAAAAACTCTATAAAAGCTTGTTTTGACCTACTTTGTCAAGACATAGGTTCAAAAGCGCTTCGGTATGGTCGGGCCAGGACCTCGCAGCGGGGCATTTGCCTTGGAGCCAGGTTCGTAAATCATCCACCATCGATGTGGACAATCCAGGGGAGGTGGGAATGCCCATTCTTCGCAGGGCTTCCGCGTTGCAGGCTTGTTCGTATTGCTGCTTCATGGGAATAACCCAAAGTTTTTTGCCCAAAAAGAGGGCTTCGGCCGGGGTCTCAAACCCTGCACCGCAGAGTACCGCTTCGGCATGCTCCAGGTGTTTGCAAAAGAGGGCATCGCCGGCCGGATAGACTGTCACTCGGCCAAAACGAGCAGTGGCTTTTTGTCTTTTGCTAAAAACAACCCAAGAACGAGCAGGGTCCACTTTTTGCAGAAAGGTGACAAGCAGGTCGTCCTGGTAGGCGGGTAGATAGACCAAGACTTCCCCGGAATCGTGACTGGGACGGAGCATTCGAATCCCAGGGCGGATTACCGGGGTATGGATAAAGTCATCGTAGGCCTCAAAGTGCAATCCAATCGCCGTAGGACAGGGGGCGTAGTGCTTAAACATCCATTCGGCCACGGGTTCATCCAGACTAAACCTGCGGCGGGCTGGCCTGGGTGTTTTTTTGGACAAAAAGGCTGCTTGGTGACTCAAGGAAACCATCCGATCGAAACCCTGCCTGCGGGCTGCCAGCGCCGAAACCGGTTCAAAATCATTGATCACCAAGTCGTATTGGCGCAAATGCAGGTTCCTACTATCCTGCAACAGAGCGAGGGGGCGCTGAATGCGAAGGGTTTGGTACCAGTCGATGCCCCCATTTTGGCCAAAAACAAAGCCAGCACCGTTAAAGCGATAGAGAACCGGATGCTTAACCGATACTTGGACATCCCTGCCAGAAACAAGCAAGTCCAGTTCGCCTCGCTCTTGCAAGGCTGGAATAAGGGCCCCCGCCCGGCTCAAGTGTCCGTTTCCGGTGCCTTGGATGGCGTAAAGTAGGCGGGTTTTGCTCAAGGGGTGCCGAGGCGTGTGGAGGCCGAAACCGTTGCCAGGGAAAAAATTTCTTCGAGGAAGGGATGGGGTACGGCGTTGGGAACGGTGGTCATCGGGGGTTCATCGGATGCGATAGGAACCCTTTGTCTGACTTCGTCAGGCTGGGAAGCGTATCGGTGCAAAGTCCATTGCCCCAAATGGTATTCCAAAGCGGTCAGGTTTTCAATCCAATCCCCTGAATTCAGGTAGGTGACGGTTCGAGCTTCTTGACCGGGGGCCGGG
>RFPG01000353.1 GCA_009926245.1 Sphingobacteriia bacterium
AAATAATTCATATGAACCATTTATTTAGTAAAATCGTTCTTCAGTGTCTCTTCGTATGGGGGCTGATGGTCCTGGGTTTTGGATCCAACATGGCCTATGCAGAGCTTCCCCAGGAACGGGTCAAGGCGGCCAAAGTCGCTTACCTAACCCGGGAATTGGGTTTGTCACCCCAGGAGGCAGAGCGGTTTTGGCCCGTTTACAACGAGTTCGAAAACCGTCGCGATGATCTGCGTCATCGCATGAAGGACTTGATGGACGAAAGAGATGGAGGGGGCTATACCTCCGACGAAAGAGCCAATGCGGCCTTGGACGAATGGATGAATCTGCGCGAGCAGGAATTGCAACTCGAAAAGAATTTTCGTAAATCCATGCAGGGCATTCTGCCATCGCGGCGACTGGTGGTCTTGCATCAAGCCGAGCGGGACTTTCAGCGGGAACTGCTCAAGCGACTCCAAGAAAAACGCGATGGCGCGCCCGCTCGTCGGCCCCAGCCCAATCGTTACCGCTAAGCCGCCCAAGCGGACCCTCGCCTAGTTTTGCAACATGGCAGAACCTTCCATGTTGCGGGATATGTTTCGGCTACGGCTGGCCAAGACCTCGCCTTATCCGATGGAATTGGAGGTCAGCAGGGCCTCGGGTTCTCGTATTTACGATCACCTCGACCGACCCTACCTGGATTTTATATCCGGGATTGCCGTCAGCATTGTTGGCCACCGTCACCCTAGGGTCTTGGAGGCCGTTCGAGACCAGTTGGACCGTTACTGGCATACCATGGTCTACGGCGAACATATACAGGCCCCACAGGTCCGCTTGGCGTCCTTGTTGGCAGGTTTCCTGGGGCCTTCTTTTGAACAAGTGTACCTTGTGAATTCCGGGGCTGAAGCCATCGAGGGGGCCATGAAGTTGGTCAAAAAAGTCACGGGTCGGCGCCGGTTGGTTTCCTTTCGCAAAGCCTACCACGGGGGTACCCACGGGGCCCTCAGCCTGCTGGGCGATGAAACCTACAAAGGCCCCTTTCGGCCCTTGTTGCCTGAAACCTATTTGTTGGATTACAACGACCCCCAAGGTTTGGAATTTTTGGACGAACGTGTTGCGGGGGTTTTTGTCGAATCGGTGCAGGCCGAAGCCGGGGCGGTACCCGCCGATGCGGTGTGGTTTCGAGCCTTGGCCCAACGATGCAAGGAGCAAGGCATTGCCCTGGTCGTGGACGAAATCCAAACAGGCCTGGGCCGTTGCGGTACCTGGTTTGCATATCAGGCCTACGGGGTGGAGCCGGATGTGGTGGTCATGGCCAAGGGTCTGGGTGGGGGGCTTCCCATCGGGGCCTTTGCGGCCTCCGCGGCTTGGATGCAGCACCTGGCCACCAACCCCATGTTAGGTCATTTGACCACC
>RFPG01000354.1 GCA_009926245.1 Sphingobacteriia bacterium
TCAAAAAAGCCTTCGGCCGCTAAGCCGAATAAAGCTTTCGATCTAATAAAGCTTGCGAAGCCGGGCCACCGGTATCCCCAATTGCTCCCGGTACTTGGCCACCGTCCGGCGAGCCAAGCGAAAACCCTTTTCGAGCAAAGCCTGCAACAAGGCATCGTCGTCCAGCGGGTTGCTTTTGTCCTCCGCCTCGATCAGCGATCCCATCACCTCGCGGACCTGAATGGCCGATGCCTCGGGACCGCTCTGGGTCGCAATGCCTTCGCTAAAAAAGGCTTTGAGCGGAAAATGCCCAAACCAGGTCTGAACATACTTGGAACTCACCACCCGTGAAACCGTTGAAACATCCATCCCGATGCGCTCCGAAACATCTTTGAGGATCATAGGCCGAAGCCTGGCCTTGTTACCGCTCAAAAAATAGTCCTGCTGCAAATCCAAAATAGCCTGCATGGTCAGTCGCAGTGTTTGGCCGCGCTGCTCCAGGGCCTCGATGAACCAGCGCGCCTGGTCGATTTTGGTGCGAATAAACTGCGAAGCCTCGCGCATCCCTTTTCCGGCCCGACGGCCGTCGTATTCCTCCAGCATTTCCCGGTAATAGGTGCTGATTTTGAGGGATTTGGAGTCGTTTCCTTCGTTGAGGTGCAACTCCAACCGACCGTCCCTTAACATCACATAAAAATCCGGAATGGCCGTGGGGGCTTCGTCCGGTTGGGCCAAGGAATCCCCCGGGCGGGGATTGAGCGTCAGGATCTCGGAGCGGGCCTCCCGCATTCGTTCGGTGCTCCAACCTAGTTTGGCGGCGAGGCGATCAAATTGACGCTGACCGTAGGCCTCAAAATGATGTTCCAACAACAGAATAGCATCCTCCAACGGATCCCCCCCTTGGGCTTGGGCGGCGTTCACTTCCTCCCCGCTCCAATGACCTCGGTTCAGCAGGCGGCGACGCAATTGCAATAGCAGGCATTCCTGCAAATCCTGGGCCCCGACCCCGGGTGGATCCAATTCCTGGACCTTGGCCAAAACCTCCTGCAATCGAGGAATTTGGATGACCAGGTTTTCTTGGAAAGCCAGGTCATCGACCAGGTTGGCCAAAGGCCGGCGCAGGTATCCGTCGGGGTCCAGGTTCCCAATCAAATGCAGCCCGATCCGATTTTCTTCGTCGGACTCGGCCACCATATGCCATTGGGCCAGGAGGTCCTCCAGGAAGCTCCCCCCGGAGGTCTGGTTGACCATTCGGTTGTCCACTTCGGGGGCCTGCTGGCCTTGATCCAAGTAATCGTCCGTTTGGTCCTCGGACCATTCCCCTGCATAGAGGGCGTCCTCCGCCTCCGGGCCCTCCTCCAAGGTGGTTGCCTCCTCCCCGCCTTCTCCCGAAACACCCGAC
>RFPG01000355.1 GCA_009926245.1 Sphingobacteriia bacterium
AAGCCCATCCAAAATATCGTCGTAACAACAACCGGGTATAGTGGCGCCGCTGTTTTGTCAGGCTTCGCTTTACCCGCTGGGGTAACTGCGGCATTTGCAGGTAACACAACAGCAGGAACGGTTACCATTTCTGGAACACCGACAGCGGTTGGAACTTTTAATTATCGGGTTGGTTTGAGCATATCCTCTGGATGTACTCTATTACGTGATACAATTTTCGGAACCATCACGGTTTTGGATACCATTACTTGGTCTAGAACTTCTGCTTCAGCCGGTGATACATTAGACCAGTTCGCTTCGTTGGACACCATTCGCTACAAAGGTACCAAGGGTGCCACGGGTGCTTTATTCTACGGGCTACCTGATGGTCTCGTAGGTTCTTGGTCTATGTCCGATAGTACTGCGACCATTCGTGGCATTCCAACCGTTACGGGTACCTATAATTACCGAGTGACCTTTACAGGTCGATGCATGACTGGGCGTGGAAACGTAGCGTCAGGAACCATTAAGGTCGATCCTCCTTCCATGGGTTCTACAGGCGATGCCAAGTCTTCTGATAATTCTTCCAAGAATCCTTCGAATCGTGTTTCGGTTGATGTCAGCAAGGCCACCAATCCTTTAATCCTCTTTCCTGTTCCAACTTCGGGACTTTTGAATGTGCGCGGACTGAGTTCGTACCGTCATGCCAAACTTTCTATTGTTGATCAGGGTGGTCGAGTCGTCTTTACGCAGACCTGGATGAAAGGTAATAATCTAGATGAGATTACGATGAACCTGGATCATTGCCCTGTTGGAATTTATTACCTTCACATTAACGACATGGATGCCATGTTCATGGATGATTTGAGGGAGAGGTCCTCGTTGAAAGTTATGCGTTTTCAAATTCAGCGTTAGTCTTTATCCTGTCTCTTTTCTGCAATTTGATTTTAAAGAATCGAAAATTTAGAGACTTAGGAAACTATCATTCAAGCCCATTCAAAATGAATCGTTCGTTGCATTTTGTTTGGGCTTTTTTGTTTTTAAGCGTTTTTTTTGGCGGTAGGGTTCAGGCCCAATGCACCTTGAATTTAGGGTCTGCTTCAGGTACTGATAATCAAAGTATTTGTGTCAATACCACGCTTACAGATATTGTTTACAATACGACTGGTTCAACAGGGGCCAATTTTCAAGGTTTACCTAGTGGAATCAATGGTTCTTGGGTCAACAATGTTGTAACCATAAGCGGTAGTCCTACGGCCACGGGGACTTTTGGCTATACCGTATCGCTTGTCGGTTGTTCAGGTGGAACCACCACTGCAACGGGCACGATCACGGTGACACCGAACAATACGGCAGGAGCTGCATCTTCCACGCCTACACTGTGTGTGAACACGGCACTTAC
>RFPG01000356.1 GCA_009926245.1 Sphingobacteriia bacterium
GGCAGCCGCTCATTCTGTCCATCACGACGGCAGGCTATGACCGCAAGTCCATCTGCTGGGAGCAGCACGCCTACGCCGAGCGGTGCATTGCCGATCCAGTCGTGGACCCTGCCTTCTTTGGGTGCATCTACGCCGCTGCGCCAGAGGACGATTGGAAGGCGGAAGCCACCTGGCGGAAGGCCAACCCGTCACTGGGCGAGACGATCACGCTGGAATCATTTGCAGCCGATGCTCGAGAGGCCGAGCAGAGCCCGTCGAAACTCAACTCGTTTCTGCGGTACAGGCTCAATGTCTGGACCAATGCTCTGGCTGATGGAAAAAAACGGCCTGTGCTCGTTTGGCTACACGGAGGAGGATTTACCAATGGCAACGGTATAGAACAAGACGGCTACCACGGGGAGAATTTTGCCAAAAATGGAGATGCGGTATTTGTGTCGATCAATCACCGACTGGGCCCCATAGGATTTACCGATCTTTCAGGTGTTGGGGGAGAAAAGTATGCTGCTTCAGGCAACGTCAGTCAGTTGGACATCATTGCCTCCCTGCATTGGGTGAGGGACAACATCGCCAATTTTGGTGGAGATCCGGGAAATGTGACCATCATGGGGCAATCTGGTGGAGGTGCCAAGGTTACCTGTACCATGGCCATGCCTGCATCTAAGGGATTGGTGCACAAAGGCGTAGCCCTTAGCGGTAGCATGCTCCGGGCCAATGACCCCGAATACAGCAAAAAATTAGGCAGCTATGTACTCGAAGCCGCAGGCCTTACTCCTGCTGAGGTAGATAAGCTTCAGCTTATTCCCTGGAGAGAATACATCGACCTGGCCAATAAGGCCCTAGACCGCATGCGAAAAGAGTTTCCACAGCCAGGATTTAGAGGTGGGTTTGGTCCCGTAGCCGACGGTATACACGTACCCAAAGGAGAATTTTTTAGTGATCCCAATGACCATACCGCCTCCATGCCCTTGATGATATGCACCACATTTCACGAATGGGGACAGACCCGCACCAATCCCGCTTTGTAAGCGGGAGGAGAGGCCGAGGCGATTGAGGCCTTGAAAAGCAGATTTGGAGATAAGTCAGCAGAGGTATATCAAGCCTATGCCAAGAACTTTCCTGGAAAAAAGCCAGCAGAGATCATGACACTAGCGGCCTCTAGCCGCCAAAATGCCGTAGCTTGTGGCAATGCCAAGGTAAAGCAAGCGGCCCCTGTATACATGGCCTGGTTTGGCTGGGAGCCCCAATTATACAATGGCCGAATGCGGGCCTTTCACTGCATAGACATCTGTTTTTGGTACCAAAATACAGACCGAATGTATACCCATACCGGAGGCGGGCAACGCCCCCGTGCGCTGGCCGAAAAAATGTCATCCTCCCTT
>RFPG01000357.1 GCA_009926245.1 Sphingobacteriia bacterium
GGGGCGTGTTGCGAACCCGGCCCGACCCGTAACGCTCCATCAGTCCCTCGGTGGCTTTGAAAACCCCACCGTACGACCCGATATCCTGACCCATGAGGACCAAAGACTGGTCCCTTTCCATGGCTTGATCAAGGCCTTCACGCACCGCATCCACCAAACGCAATTCCCGCCGATTCTCAGGCGACCAAACCATGGCCTCGTTGTTAGGCGATGGGGCCGGTGCATAGACAGCCGACAACTCTCGTTCCAGGGATGGAGTCGGTTCAGGTTCCGCAAAAACAGCCTCCAGGGCCTGTTCGATTCGTTCAGAAAGGGTGCGTCGAAGGGATTCCTTGGTTGAAACAGACAGCCAACCTTTGCGTTCCAGGTAGGCTTCATAATTGGTCAAAGGATCACGAAGTGACCATTGTTCTAACAAATCTTTGGGGACATACTTGGTACCGGAAGCCTCTTCGTGACCCCGCATCCGAAAAGTCATGCATTCCAGCAAAAGAGGCCGAGGATTTTTCCGGAGTTCTTGGGCCCATTGACGAACGGTTCGGTAGACCTCCAATACATTGTTTCCATCAATTCGAACCGCCTCCATACCATATCCTATTCCCTTGTCAATAAACTGTTTGCATCGAAATTGTTCTGAGGAAGGAGTTGACAAGCCCCATGCATTATTTTCGATACAGAAAATTACAGGCAAATCCCATACTGCTGCAACGTTAAGTGCTTCATGAAAGTCACCCTCCGAGGCTCCTCCATCGCCCGAAAAAACAAGCGTTGCGTTTTGGTTCTTTTTAAGTTTTTGCGCCAGGGCGATGCCATCAGCGATACCTAGTTGCGGTCCAAGGTGGCTTATCATGCCTACGAGATGGTGTTCCCTTGATCCAAAATGAAAGGAGCGGTCTCTGCCCTTGGTAAAACCCGACATTTTACCTTGAAATTGCGCAAATAATTTTCGTAACGGAATTCCTCTTGTCGTAAAAACACCCAGGTTTCTGTGCATGGGTAGAATAAAATCATCGGACGCAAGGGCGTAGGTGCATCCTACGGAGATCCCTTCTTGTCCCCAACCAGAAAACCACTTTGTAATTTTCCCTTGTCGCAATAAAACCAACATTTTCTCCTCAATTAACCGAGGCAAAATCAATGCTTTATAAATTGTAATTAGCTCTTCGTTACTGAAGTCCTTTCGATTATAATCGATATGACGTTTATTTAATTTCACTTCCACTTTTGCAAAGGTAAGAAATAAAAAAACCCACCGAAGCGGGTTTTAAAGTATTGTAGCACAGGATTAATTTAAACCAAGCCTTGGTCCATCATGGCATCGGCGACCTTTACAAACCCTGCAATGTTGGCCCCTTTTACATAATCTACATTCCCGTCTG
>RFPG01000358.1 GCA_009926245.1 Sphingobacteriia bacterium
CCCCCAATCTGGCCGTTGGCAAGAAGTGCTTTGGCCATCCCCAGGGGAAGCCAAAACCCGTGAGGGAATCATGGATGCTATGCGGGCCGAAATGAAGCTCTTAGATCGGCGCTATCTTCTCAAGGTTCGGATGGCTCAGAGGGTCCAGAGCCTGGAGAAAAAAGGAACCGGAATGGATTCGCCTTCAACAACCAATTGACCAAACCCAAACTGGAAAGCTCCCTCGCTCTTTCGATGGATTCGGAGGGTCGGTATGAGGAGGGCTAGATCTTCGGTGATAAAAGAGTCAAAGACAAAGCTGGTTCTGGAGGTGATACGAGCCATGCCACCAACGGAGTACAAATTTTCGGCACGGACCCCGTTATCGTTCCAAATCATGCCCCGTCCAACGCTGAAGTTGATATTGTAACGGCCGTTGCCCAGGGTCAAGGCGCCAAATGGCAGGGCAAAACCAAATTCGGGGCTGATCCAAGAACCAGTCCCCAGCAAACCACCCAGGGCGAAGTGCACGTTTTCACTTAACGAAACCGAATATTTGATTGTTCCAACAATGGGCGTGCCTAGCCAGGACGTCATTACCCCGATACCGACCTTGTCCGAAAGATGAAATTGGGCTTCGGGACCAAGGAGGGTGAATTGCCCGTAATTCTGGCCTTTGCGAATGGGCAGTCCGTTTGTTGTTATAACGTATCGGGTGCGATAGGGGTCTTCGTCGACATAGTCTTTGCCCGCCCGGAAATAGCGTTCGTCCACTGGCTTGATTTGGGTAATCACATGTTGAGGGATCGCAATGGTTCGGCCATCCCGGGTCAGAACTTCCATTTCGCGGGCATCCTGGCGGATGATTTTGGCGATGATTTCCTGACCGTTGTCTTTGGTGATAGCGAAATATTTGGCCGAGGAGTCCGTCCCGTTCGCGGTGGGAACGGAGGTGTTTTCGGTGCCTTGCGCTCTGGAAAGGGATGGAATAACTCCAAATACACCTGTCAAAAACAGGCCTAGGAAGAGAATCGGAGTCATTTTGGATTTCATGGTCTCAAATTTGGATATTGCCAAATATAGTCCATATTTTGTTAAATCTATTGTTCCAAACCCATGAATCAAGAAACCTCCGAATGGCAAGAAAGCGGCCAAGCCCTGTACAAAACCTTTTATTTCAAGGGATTCTTGGATGCCATCGCATTTATGAATCAAGCCGCCAGCAGTATTGAGGCCCTGCATCACCACCCTGAATGGACCAATGTTTACAACCGTGTTACGGTTCGACTCACCACCCACGATGCAGGCCATACCATCACCCCAAAAGATCATCAATTAGCCAAGGTGCTGGATGAGCATTATGCGAGTTTT
>RFPG01000359.1 GCA_009926245.1 Sphingobacteriia bacterium
TACGGCATAACATTTTTGGGCCATAAGGAGGGGCAAGGGCGTGGTTGATATTTTTTCGAAGACATCAAATTTATTGATTATTATTTCCGCGGGTTGGTAAACGTAGTCCTGAGGTTCGGTGTCCAGTTGAATAAGTACTTTTTCGTTTGTATAGCCGGACAAACCTTGTTGGAACAACAAATTTGGAAATTTGACATAACAATGATAGGCTCCACGAATGATGGACTGAATTTCGACATCGTAGCCTAATTCCTGAAGTTCCTTGGCGAGGTGGGTGGAGATTTCTTCGAATTCGCTTTCACGAAGGTCATGGTTGTCAAAGTCCAAATCCTCCGAAAATCGTTGATTTCCATGAACAATGCGAAGGCAAGTTCCCCCGAGAAAGGTCAGCTTATGCGAATGTGGCCCGTTGAATAACAGTCGCAGTATTTGGTACTGCAGGTATTCACGGATCATTAGGCGTTCAAATCCTTGAAGGGTTTCCGGGTAAAATTTTTTGATTTGAGAAAGTTCAAGCATAGCGATATTTTTTTAACCACTGAACTTTGCGGCTCAAGGTGGGAGAATCAAACCACTCGGTATAGTTATGGAGTTGTTCAAAATCCAGGTTGCTCAGGAGATCTTTGTTCCACCGAAGTGCTTCAAAAGCAGGTTGATCGTGAATGTCTGAACGAAGGTACAGAAAGTCGAGGATGGCCTTTTCGGGTTTGGCCATACGAATCGCGGGGCCTTGCGTCTGGGGAATAAGTTGATACCCGAGGAAGAGCCGGGGTTGCAGGCTGCGGTATTGAAATTCTCCTAACGGTGTGGAAACACGGTACGTTTTGGGGGTAGCGACCGATTGAATCAGGACCACGGCTTCGGGGATGATTCCGTGGTACGATAGGGCTGTTTCCAAAGAAATATAGGAAGGCTCGTACAAGAGGTTTGCCATCTGGAACAAGGTCAGTTCCGTTATTTTTCGTTCAGCCAAGGCGTAGTGACCGTTTCGTAAACGGATCAAATACCCCTTGCGCTGCCAATAAACGAGGTTTTTGGGATCAAAATCGCCAAAGGTCCTACGGATGTTGGGCCATGTGATGACCGAATAGTCCTGAAATGCCTCTCGGAATGCTTGATACACGTTTTGTTTCTATTTACGCCTAAAAATAGGAATAAATAGAAACAAAACCAAAATTTCCCCACCTTAATTCCTTTACCCAACCAACCCCGCCAAGGCGCTTTCGATGGAGAGCAAGGGTTCCAAGGCGGCGTGGATTTGGGCGATGGGGATGCGTTCCTGCTGCATGCTGTCGCGGTGGCGCAGGGTGACGCAGTGGTCCTCCAGGGATTGGTGGTCGATGGTCAAG
>RFPG01000360.1 GCA_009926245.1 Sphingobacteriia bacterium
AGACCCTTTATGGTGTGGAATAAGAATGCCTCCAATCCATAAATCCCTACCTTCTACTAATTGATGAAAATCAATACCCGAACCTATGCGTAAATTCATTAAAAGATATTTTTAATTTTCTGCCATAAATTAGGCTGTTCTTCCTTTGCATCTGGTGTATCCATTCCAAAAGCAGAAATGGCGCACCTAAAACCGATTGTATTAGTAGATTTATCTTGATCTAAATATCTTCTTGTTCCTGGATTCAACCAATAAGGACGGTCTTTCCAACTACCACCTTTGTACACTCTAGATTTATTAGAGATCATTGTGTTGGTGCCTGTTTCGTAACTTGATGTATTTGAATCATCACCATCTAACACATTATTGCCTCTATATGGATTAAAATCATCCATATCAATACTATTCATTGGACGATAAATATCTGCTACCCATTCGTTCACATTACCAGCCATGTGATAAAGACCAAAATCGTTGGGACGGAAATACTTACCGGGAGCGGTAGGACCACCGCGGGTTACATCGTAAGAGCCGACTTCGGTGGGGGAAGAAGCGTTTTGCTTGAAATTCCCGTAGAAATTACCCTGACGCTTGCCGGGGCCGTTGCGAAGGCCGCGTTCGTTCCATGGGTAAATGCGGCGCTCAGCAACCATGCCGGCCTCAGAGCGACCAATCAAGCCTTGGGCAGCGTATTCCCATTCGGCTTCCGATGGTAAACGGTACGAGGCGGTGAAAAACCCGTCTTCGATGACTGGATAAACCAAGTCACCGTTGATGCTGGTTTTGGATTTGCCTTTGCGCAGTTCGGGGCGGTAAAAACC
This sequence comes from Sphingobacteriia bacterium, assembly GCA_009926245.1. GTDB lineage: Bacteria > Bacteroidota > Bacteroidia > UBA7662 > UBA7662 > SYHX01. The sequence continues at coordinate 822 of RFPG01000360.1, forward strand.
GGCTAGATAACCCTTGGTGGAAAAATGCTGTTCACCGGATTGGGCCGTATGACGGATATAACCGGCATCAATCAGGCGTTGTTCGTTGACCCGATCGGTTCTCCACTCACAGTATTGGTTGGCCTGAACCCAGCTAACACCCACAACTGGGTAGTACTTGAAAGCGGGGTGGCGGAGGTAATCGTTGACGTGCGGTTCGTTGAACGAGAGGCCGTTTCGCCAAACATTGGTGTCCGGAAGACAAGAACGGTAGGTTGAGGGATTGGATTGGGCAAAGACCTTGGCCATCCAGTGGATGTATTCACAGTAAGAAACATTGGGCACCTCGATTTCGTCCATGTAAAAGCTGGAAACGGCCGCGTATTTGGGCGTATTGTCCGGATCCAAGGCGATGGCCTCTTGGGTTGCGCCCATGACAAAGGAGCCACCGGGCCTGGCATTGCTCAAAGGGGAGGTGGTGATATCGTATCCGTAGCCCAGTCGCATTTTGCCGCGTTGAAAACCAGCGGTTAGGATAAC
>RFPG01000037.1 GCA_009926245.1 Sphingobacteriia bacterium
CAGGCACCCCCAACTTCCATGGCTTGACGGGCGGTGTGTACAAGGCCCGGGAACGTATTCACCGCGTCATTGCTGATACGCGATTACTAGCGATTCCAACTTCATAAGGTCGAGTTGCAGACCTCAATCCGAACTGAGACCGGCTTTGGAGATTCGCATCACATTGCTGTGTAGCAGCCCTCTGTACCGGCCATTGTAGCACGTGTGTAGCCCTGGGCGTAAGGGCCATGATGACTTGACGTCATCCCCACCTTCCTCTCTGCTTGCGCAGGCAGTCTCTCTAGAGTCCCCACCATGACGTGCTGGCAACTAAAGATAGGGGTTGCGCTCGTTGCGGGACTTAACCCAACACCTCACGGCACGAGCTGACGACAGCCATGCAGCACCTTGAAATCAGCCCCGAAGGGAGATCGCATTTCTGCAACTGTCCGATCCCATTTAAGCCCAGGTAAGGTTCCTCGCGTATCATCGAATTAAACCACATGCTCCACCGCTTGTGCGGGCCCCCGTCAATTCCTTTGAGTTTCACCGTTGCCGGCGTACTCCCCAGGTGGATAACTTAACGCTTTCGCTAAGACGCTGACTGTATATCGCCAACATCGAGTTATCAACGTTTACGGCGTGGACTACCAGGGTATCTAATCCTGTTTGATCCCCACGCTTTCGTGCCTGAGCGTCAGTAACAGCTTAGTCAGCTGCCTTCGCAATCGGTGTTCTGTATCATATCTAAGCATTTCACCGCTACATGATACATTCCGCCAACCTCAACTGTACTCAAGCCCGACAGTATCAATGGCAGTTCCGTTGTTAAGCAACGGGCTTTCACCACTGACTTATCAGGCCGCCTGCGCACCCTTTAAACCCAATAAATCCGGACAACGCTTGGATCCTACGTATTACCGCGGCTGCTGGCACGTAGTTAGCCGATCCTTATTCTTACGGTACCGTCAAAACCGTTCGCAAACGATATATTCTTCCCGTACAAAAGCAGTTTACAACGCAGAGCGCCTTCATCCTGCACGCGGCATGGCTGGTTCAGACTTGCGTCCATTGACCAATATTCCCTACTGCTGCCTCCCGTAGGAGTCTGGTCCGTATCTCAGTACCAGTGTGGGGGATCATCCTCTCAGACCCCCTAGCCATCGTCGCCTTGGTGGGCTATTACCCCGCCAACTAGCTAATGGCACGCATGCCCATCTCCAACCGTAAACTTTAATGGCTGAACCATGCGGTTCTACCATCTTATGCGGTGTTAATCCCGGTTTCCCAGGGCTATTCCCCAGTTGGAGGTAAGTTGCATACGCGTTACGCACCCGTTCGCCACTCTCATAGTCCCATTGCTGGTTCTACTGCCGTTCGACTTGCATGTATTAGGCCTGCCGCTAGCGTTCATCCTGAGCCAGGATCAAACTCTCCGTAGTATGTAATCAAAAAATTAAATTATTGTCTTCTTGTGAATCTTGGGGGAAGCGCGTCATCCTCACGGACGGACGCATTCCTTACTTTGGTATTCAGTATGTCAAAGAACAAAGCCCAAATGCTCTTGGGCAAAGCGGACGCAAAGGTAAAACCAGAAAATCCCTTTTGCGACCTTTTAAAAGGGATTTTTTTTAGATAAATTTCGAAGGGCTGTTATTCAAGGACTTACCTTACCACCTCGATTTTTATCGGGACGACAAAGGTAGTTCATGAAGGCTCAACAAGCCTACAAATGCATCTTTTGTGGAAAACTAAAAGGAATTCGTTGCCAAAAGAACCAGGGTGCAGGCCTGTTGGCACTCTTTCCCCGTGGCACGGAGTGCATGCTCTAAATCAGGGTTTTCGGTACCTGGATTGAACAGGATACGTCGATAATCCTTGGACAACAAGGTCTCTCTCCAGGTTGCTTGGGCTGCTGGCCCCAAATAGAGTGTCACGGTATCGGGCCTGAAATCGTCCTCCGATGGCCATGTTGTATGAAGAGGCATACCGTCAACCACCCCGGGTCGCTGGCCCAACAAATAACATGTATGGCCCTGTTTCTTTAGTTGCAGGGCCGCACGGTAGGCGTAGCGTTCAGGGTTGGAGGATGCACCAAGGACCAATACATTCATGGATCAACGATTAAAAAAGGTGAAAAGACGGCCGCTATTGGGCGTCGAGCTAGGAGGAAGGAAACGAAAGAGCATCGACACTCCGCCGAGCGTCCAAGATCGCACTCATGATGCCTCCGGCGTACCCCGCACCCTCCCCTACCGGGTAAAGATTGGTGCAATGGGGGTGATGAAGGGTCACCGGATCGCGAGGTATGCGGACTGGCGATGAAGTTCTGGACTCAGGCCCGGCCACCACGGCCCCCTCATCCAGCAAACCAGGCCATTTTTTGGCCCATTGCTTGAGACCGCCCGCCAACCTGGCCTGGATTTCGGGTGGGTATAGACGGTTCAACGCGGCAGACCTCGTGCCGGGTCGGTAGGAACAAGGGCCCAAAACTGGGCTCGTTCTTCCTTTTACAAAGTCTGCAAGGTTTTGGGCCGGAGCCCATTGATTTCCGCCCCCCATGTCCATGGCGTCCCTTTCAATTTGTTCCTGAAAGCGCAGCAGGGCCAAGGGATCGTTGTTTAGTGCCTTGGGAAGGTCCTCAAGCGTTATTTCGGTTACCCAACCCGCGTTGGCGGTGCGATTGTTGCGTTTGCTGGGGGACCAACCGTTGGTCACCACCTGATCCATGGCGGTTGAACAAGGGGCCATGATACCACCAGGACACATGCAAAAGGAATAAACACCCTTTCCACCCACCTGCTCCACCACGGCATACGATGCCGGTGGCCAGCCTTCGGTGAACGAGCCATCCCGACGGTACCTCCAACGATTAATCCAGGCCTGAGGATGTTCAATGCGCACCCCCATGGCCAGGGGTTTGGCCTGAATTTCCAAACCAGCCTGCTGCAATATCTCAAAAACATCGCGTGCACTGTGCCCCGTGCAGAGCATCAACGATTGGACAGGAATCCGTTCTCCTCCCTCCAACCCCATCGCCCGTACCTTGCCCAGTTCAAGTTCCAATTCAACCACCCGACGGTTGAAAAAAATTTGACCACCGCAAGCGATAATCGTCTGCCTGGCTTGTTCAATCAAAGCAGGTAATTTGTTGGTACCTATATGAGGATGAGCATCGTACATGATCTCCGGAGGGGCCCCCAAGGACACCAAAAGACGAAGAACCGAGGCAATATCCCCTCTTTTGGTGGAACGGGTGTATAATTTTCCATCGCTGAAGGTGCCGGCACCGCCTTCCCCATAACAATAATTCGATTCAGGATTGAGACGGCCCTCCCTGCTCAGCATGGCCACATCCCGACGACGATCACGCACCGAGCAACCCCTTTCCCAAACCACCGGACGCCAACCGCGTTCGAGGCAGCGCAAGGCCGCAAACAAACCCGCGGGTCCAGCCCCAATGATGTGAAGCTCGGGTGCATTTTCGGACAAGTGAATCGGTTCAAAGGGTTGACCCGATGCCGCAATGGCCTCGGGGGATTTGGCATCGGTGATCCGAACGGTGACCATGGGACGAGAGCCCCGGGCATCCAAACTCCTTCGAAGAATGGTCATTTCGGTGGCTGGTATGCTTGGAAAACGATCCCGCAGGTAGCTTTCCAAATCCGAAACCCCGTAGGCCTCCGCCGGATCCAGCTCAAAACTGATAGATGCCATCAATATTCCTCCCTTGTACCTGCAAATATGAGAAGGCATTGACCTTATCCACCGAAAGAACCCACTTATCCACCCAAAATCCAGGCTTATGCACCAAGCCGACCGAACTCCCCGCAAAATGAGGAAAAGAAAAAAACCATAACAAAAAAGAGCGGCCGTCAAGAGCCTAAGTTTGTGATATGGAACCCACCAATACTTTGCTGAAAAAGCGCGGCGTGGGCCGCAGCGCACCCCTGACCATGGCTGGCTTGGCCGGCAAGTTACCCCCGCAGGCCATCGAAGTGGAGCAAGCGGTCCTAGGGGCCTTGATGCTCGAAAAAGAAGCCTTGTCGCAAGTCATTGATCTCTTGCATCCGGATGTTTTCTATGTAGAGAAAAACCGCTGGGTTTTTGAGGCAGTTCGACTCCTCTTTGAAAAATCCGAACCGGTGGATCTCTTGACGGTCACCCAAGAACTCAAGTCCATGGGACGATTGGAAGAAGTCGGTGGGGCCTTCTATATCGCCGATTTAACAAACCGAGTCAGCTCATCGGCCAACATTGATTACCACGCTCGCATTCTCCTTGAAAAATACATCCTGCGTGAATTGATTCACCTCTCCGGGGATATGTCCACCGAAGCCTTTGACGATACCACCGATGTCTTTGAGTTGCTGGATCGTTGCGAAACCAGATTGTTTGGGATTGCCGATCGTAACATAAGACGCAACGGAGACGGCATTAACGATTTGGTCCAAAAAGCATTCAAACAAATCCAAGCGGTTTCTCAACAGGCCGATGGCTTGTCAGGAATCCCTTCCGGCTTTACCGAATTGGATCGCTTGACCTCTGGCTGGCAGCGAGGGAGCCTGAACATCATCGCAGCGCGACCTGGGATGGGTAAAACTGCTTTTGTGCTGAGTTTGGCACGGAATGCCTCGGTTGACTTTCAAAAAGGTGTCGCGTTTTTCTCCCTTGAAATGTCGGGAATTGAATTAATTAATCGCCTTTTGTCGTCTGAAACCGAAATCGAAGGGGAAAAACTCAAAAAAGGCAAACTAGCTCAGCACGAGTGGATTCAATTGACCAGTCGAACCGATAGCCTGACCAGGGCCCCTCTGTACATCGATGACACCCCTCAACTCACCCTTTTTGAATTAAGGGCTAAGTGCCGAAGACTCAAATCCAAACACGATATTCAACTCATTGTTATCGATTACTTGCAATTGATGGGCGGGGGATCCAACGATGCATCGGGCATGAATCGCGAACAAGTCATTGCCTCGATTTCTCGAGGTCTCAAAGCCCTGGCCAAAGAACTGGAAGTCCCGGTGATTGCGTTAAGCCAGTTAAGCCGTCAAGTCGAAGTCAGAGGTGGTAACAAAAAACCGATGTTATCGGATCTCCGGGAATCAGGTGCCATTGAGCAAGACGCGGATATGGTCATGTTTATCTACCGTCCCGATTATTACAATATGGAAGGCGAAGGGTACCCGGACCAGGCCCAAATCATTGTCGCAAAACACAGGAATGGTCAGACCGGGGAAATTAATTTGAGGTTCCAAGCCAAATACGCCCGCTTTGTGAATCCAGGAGGTCCGGGAGGCCCTGCCGATTTTGCTGGCGATCGCCGGGATCCTAACGAGCCCAACAACCCATTCAGGGGTTTGGATCGAACCTTTCCATCCCGTTTGAACGAGATGGATGAAGGGCCTGCCCCCTATTAGGGCCTGCCCCCTATGAACGAACCGTCTGGTGAATGACCAACCCGCGCTTGACCATAGAACCCATGATTCCCACCGCATGGAGGGCTTTTTTGGAAGAATGCGGTGCGCTGGAGGCCTTGGCCGAGCCACTCAAAAACCTGCATATTGCGCTCGAGCGTAAAGAAATCGTATATCCCCAAACTTCGCATCTTTTTCGGGCCTTGGAGGTCTTGCCGCCGGACAAGGTCCGGGTCGTCTTGATGGGCCAAGACCCCTACCCTGGGGCAGGCTTGGCCACCGGATTGAGCTTTGCCGTACCGCACCATGCCCCATCGCCACCCTCCCTCATCAACATCGCCAAAGCCCTGCAATGGGATCAGCAGGCTTGTATCAACGAGGGCCAAGCGGAACTCATGGAGGAGCCCATCCGTTGGTTGGAGCAGCGCGACCCTTTGGGCCGCATCCCTGATCTAGAAAATTGGGCCGAACAAGGGGTGCTCCTGCTCAACGAAACACTGACCGTGGGCGCAGGTTCTCCCGGTTCGCATCGAGGTTGGGGCTGGGGCCGTTGGACGACCAAGGTCATGGATGGTTTGGCGAAATCTGGCAAACCCATGGTGTGGTTGTTATGGGGCAAAGAAGCCCAAAAGCATCGCAACCCTGCCGTTCATTGCCTGGAATCGGTTCATCCTTCTCCCTTATCGGCCTACCGAGGATTTGTGCAGTGTCGGCATTTTTCGCAGACCAATCAACTTTTGAGAGCTTATCTTTAGGGCTATGACCAAAACACCTTTCTGGACCTCCAAGAGAGTCCTGGAATTGGAAGAATCCCAAACCCTCGCCATGGCGGCCCGCAGCCGGGCCTTGGCCGAACAAGGAATCGAAGTCATCAACCTCAGTTTGGGGGAGCCGGATTTTGATACCCCGGAGCATATCAAGGCCGCAGCCTGCCGTGCGGTGGAGGACAATTATTCCCATTACACCCCGGTGGCCGGTTACGCTGATTTGAGGCAGGCCGTTTGTCACAAAATGAGCCATGAATTGGGCTGGAATGTAAGCCCAGCCCAAGTGGTCTTTAGTACCGGAGCCAAACAGAGTTTGATTAATGTCTTGTTATCGGTGCTGAATCCCGGGGATGAAGTTTTGTTACCTGCACCCTATTGGGTTAGTTACGCCGGGATGATCCAAATGGCCGAAGCCAAGGCCGTGGTGGTGGTGGGCAGCCCCGCCAACGGTTACAAAGTCCTGCCCGAGCAATTGGAGGCGGCCATCACCCCCAAGACTCGATTGCTTTTGTATTCGTCCCCCTGCAATCCAAGCGGAGCAGCCTACCATGCTGAGGAATTAGAAGCCTGGGCCCAGGTGCTGCGTCGGCACCCTGGCATCTTGGTGGTTTCCGATGAGATCTACGAGCACATTCGTTTTGAGGGAACCCATGCCAGCATCGTTCAACAAGAAGGTATGAAGGACCGCACCGTGGTGGTCAATGGCATGTCCAAAGGGTATGCCATGACCGGGTGGCGTCTTGGTTACGCCGTGGCTCCACCCGAAATCGCCGAAGCCTGCGTCAAATTGCAAGGCCAATACACCTCCGCAACCTGCTCCATTGCTCAACGTGCTGCCTTGGCCGCCCTGAGCGGAACCATGGAACCCACCTTCCGAATGCGGGAAGCCTTCCGCCAACGAAGGGACTTGTTTTATCAGGCCTTGGATGGGCTGTACGGTTGGGAATGCCCTTTACCTCAAGGTGCCTTCTACTTATTTCCGCGGATTTCAGACTGGTTCCAACTGCCATGGAGAGGGGAACCCTTGGGCCATGCGGAGAGGGTGGCGGAGTTTTTGCTTGAGGAAGCCCGCGTCGCTACGGTGGCCGGGGATGCCTTTGGCTGCCCGGACTGCCTGCGCTTGTCAACGGCCAGTTCAGAAGACAAACTTTTGGAGGCTGCCCGTCGAATCCGGACGGCCATCGAAGAACGATTGGTTGAGCAACGTGTCGGTTGAGCTTCCGCTTTGGCCCTCGCTTCGGATCTTGGTAGCCGGGGATTTGATCCTGGACACCTACGGGATCGGCCACGTCAGCAGGCAATCCCCCGAAGCAGCTGTTGAAGTTTTGGACCTCATCGAATGGCAACACCGTGTTGGCGGTGCCGGCAATGTCGCCCTCAACTTAACGGGATTGGGTCTTGACGTAAACCTCATATCCACGGTAGGCCAAGATCCCGAGGCAGAAATCCTTCGGGACTTACTCCAAAACGCAGGAATCAGCGATCGTTATTTGGGCGTCCTTGCGGATGCCCCAACCACCCACAAAACCCGATTCCTGGACGGAAAAAGGCACCTTTTGAGGGTGGACCGTGAACAAAGAAACCCTCAGCATCCGGCCCTTGATCTCCACTTGGAACAGGGACTGGACCTAGCGATCCAAGGCTGCGATGCCCTGGTTTTGCAGGACTACGAAAAAGGCTTTTTCAACCCCGAGCGTATTGCTCGATTCATCCAAAAAGGCCGTGAACGTAAGATTCCGATTTGCGTTGACCCCAAACACCTGCACTTTTGGGAATTCAAGGGGGTGGACTTGTTCAAACCCAACATCAAAGAACTGGAACAGGCCCTCCAACGTAAAATTCGGACCGGGACTTCGGAATTGGAAGAGGCCTGCACCGAAGCCAGGGAACGACTTTCATGTCGTTTGTTGCTGGTGACCATGGCGGACCAGGGTCTCTGTTGGATGGATGACCAAGGATTTGGGCGCCTTGAAGCGAGGCCTGTTGAGGTGGTGGATGTCTGCGGTGCAGGCGATTCGGTGATTGCAGCGGCCACCAGCGCTTATGCCGCGGGCATGTCGGTCCAAGATATTGCGGCTTGGTCCAACCTTTGCGGTGGGCTGGCCTGCCTCAAATCCGGCACGCAACCTTTAGTTTTGGCGGAGGTTCTCAGTCATATGAATTCCCGCCCCACCTAAAAAATCGGCCTTGCCTTTTTTTCAATCCACCTGGTTTCTTCGCTTACTCCGATGGCAAGCGCCAGTCGAAGGTTTTTTGGTTTGGATACGAACCATCGGCACCTTGGCATCGGTGGCCTTGATGGTCTTGTACTTTGGTTTTCCTCTAAGCCTGGAAGGCCAATTTGAAGTCATCAATTACCAAAATTCCCTGATGGGGATTTTTGGGGTTCGCTTTCTCATCCGTTGGCTGTATGCACGTTTTAGTCCGCATTTCTTGGTTTCAAACCCCTTGGAAACATTTCTATTGGGTCTTTGGGGCCTTGAAGGGCTTTTCGTTGGGATCGGGCAGCCTTGGTTCGCAACCCAAGTAGCATCCTACGATCAGCTTCTGCCCTACGCCTGGTTTGTGCACACGCTGGCGATTGGTTTGGCAGGGCAGGAAATCGTTCGGCTTAGCAATTCCGTGGTCACCGTTCAACTCAAGCCGGCTGCTACCCTTATTTTTTCTTTTCTATTGTTAATTCTTGCGGGGACCGGGCTCCTCATGTTACCGCAAATGAGCGTGGGTCGGTTTGGACTGGGGTTTGAAGACGCACTTTTTACGTCGGTTTCAGCAGCTTGTGTCACCGGATTGTCCACCATTGATATCGGTCAGGTCCTGACAATCAAAGGCCAATGGGTCTTGTTGGGCCTTATACAATTGGGCGGTATCGGCATCTTGACGTTTGCCACGTTTTTTGCTCTTTTTTTAAAAAAGGGGGTGGGCATTTCCCATCAGGCCATGATCAAGGATTTCATGTCGGAAGAAAACTTGTTCGATGCCAAAAAATTACTAGGCCAGATCATCTTTTACTCACTCTTCTTTGAATTGGGAGGAGCTCTTTTAATTTATTTGTCCTGGCCGGTGGAGGCCCCCTTTGCCGATCAACCATCCGTCAAGGCCTTTCACTCTCTTTTTCATTCGGTATCTGCTTTTAACAATGCGGGCTTTTCGTTGTACACCGCCGGTTTGGCGGAGCCCTTTCTTTATCAAGCCCCGGTTCTCCGGGTGGTGGTGGCCTTGTTAATTATTTTTGGCGGCCTTGGATTTCCCGTCCTTCGGGATCTTTTGGGTTACCGCCAAATTGTCGGAAGGCTACAAGCTCCTTGGAAAAAATGGAAGCTTTCCACCCGCATTTCGGTTTGGACGGCGGCGAGCCTCCTCCTATTTGGCAGCCTGTTGTTCGGTGTCTTGGAGTACAGACCGGGAGGAACCTTGGCTGGACAGAGCACATCCCGGGTCTTGGTGGACTCCTTTTTTGCGTC